>DUKK01000171.1 GCA_013329355.1 Candidatus Poseidoniaceae archaeon
TCTGGCGTTGGCATTTCATGCATGATTGAGCGTATTTTTTTGCCGCCAGGCAGTCCTTTACTGAACGCGACAGCGTGACGTTGCATCCAGCGTGGTTGAATACCAACGGTGTCTTTGGACAACTGGATATAGCGGTCCCAACACCATTTTCTGGTCGCAAAAGCCTGCTGATTTTCATCCATATCCTGCCAATCATCGTGCGGTTTAACCCACGGTAAAGCGGCTTCATCCATCCAGCCTAAACCGACTTTTAGGTAGCCAAACATTGCAGGACGGCCGATTGCGCCACGGCCAATCATCAGCCCAGAAGCGTTGGTCTTTTCCAGACATTTGGCCGCACTTGCTGAATCTATCACATCACCATTAGCAACAACCGGGACTTCAACGGACTCGACAACTTGTTTGATGTAATCCCAATCGGCAATGCCGGAATATCGCTGTCTTAGGGTTCTACCGTGAACGCATAGTCGCTGAGCACCGACCTGTTCCAGTCGTTGACATATTTCGACGGCATTATGCTGGTTCGCACCTGTTCCGAGGCGCATTTTTGCGGTGACCGGGACATCGACACTATCAACAATATCGCTAACCATCGAGACTAAGTTATCAGGCTCGCCCATCAATGCCGCACCAGCACAAATTTTGGTGACCTTGGGAGCAGGACAGCCGAAGTTGAGGTCGATAACGTCAGAATTTGGCGCTAACATTTCTGCCGCAGTAACCATGTCTTTAGCATCACCACCGAAAATTTGTGGAATGAACGGTACTTCGGTTTCATGTGATTCCATTTTGCGCCATGAGGCAGTAGCTGCACGACTGAGTGCGGTTGAATTGGTAAACTCGGTAATGGTGACGTCAGCACCACATTCCTTGGCTAGCAGTCGGAAAGGCAGGTCTGTCACTCCTGACATTGGGGCGAGAAATAACGGGCGTTCTTCACCCTCCCACTCGCCCAACTTCTGGCCGATGAACTCGCTCATCACGCCGTGCTCATCCAAGTTATTTTTCAATGGTTGGCTGGATTTATGATGATAATTCGGATTCTAACATTTCAGCAACTCGGCGCATTCTTCGTAATACTCTGTCTAGTGAATCTTGAACATTGCGTTGCACTTGTGCAGCATCCTCCCCGTTCATTCGATGGCCTAGAGGTAGTCTTCCACCGAGCAAATTTAGCAATAGCATTTGCTGCTTTGGCTCGACATTCTGCAGCTCATTTGCGACATCATCAATTGACAATTTACCTTTTTTCAACGCCATCAGTAACTTGGATTGCTGTTTGTCGTTGAGGATGCGCTGAAAACCGCCCTTCTTGAGCATCCAATCCTCACCGCGACGTTGGTGTTGAGCAGTCATTGCGTTCCATAGAGCAACTGCCAACCGATCCGTGCGTGGGACTCGTTCGACCATATTGCTACTCCTGAATCGTTCAAGAATCCGGCCAATTCTCGCCTTTTGGCCACCGATAATTTCTGCAGCTTCATCGAGCGATAGTGGCGCATCTCTGCCAAGCATTAGTTGGAATAATTGGACCGATATCGAGTCTGCCTTAATCTCCTTACCAGGGCGCTCACCTAGGAGTCCGAAGTCACCCATCCATTGTGATAGGCTACTACCTTCTGAATCACTGACTAAGGGTCGATGATCAGCGATGCCTAGCGTCAACACTGGGCGGTCATTTTCTGGCAGTTCCAAGACCAGACGAGGGTTTTGTCTACCCCAGTATTCGTCGATTATTTTCATCCGCTGATTTACCGTAATACTCGCTTGACTAGCAAAAATCTCGATTGCATTGGTCAGTGAGCCGCCGCGTAAATAGTAGCGTCGCCAGCCTTTGCCCTCATTGGTGTAGCCAATAATACCTGATTGAACAAGTCTAGTTAGGTGGTGATTGAGTGAGGCAGGTGTTAGAGCTAACTCATCTGCTAACATTTGAGCATCCCAACCAACTTCCGGTTGGGCAAATAGATAGTCACGCAGTAATCGATGAACAGGATTTGCCAAACCGTGGTCCGCCATTTCATCCCCGCGTTTTCTGACCAGGCATAATGTATCAACAAACCAAGAGGTCAGACTATCGATGTCTCGGTCGCTGGTTGGCAGTGCGATTTCTTGCAATCTGACCTTGAACATAATCTTCAGTGGGAAGGGAATGTCGAAGGTCTTTGAATGCTATGCATTAATTGCCGCTCAAGCGGCGAAAAATGATACAGTTGTCTAACGGCGCTCGTCAAGCCACTCATAGTCAACTCCACGAGAGCCGTGCCAATCAATGTCCATGTCGATGTGGGGCATTAGGTCAATTCTGTCTTCTCGCAGTATACCTCGACGCCTTAACACTTTGATCGCTGAGTGGACGGTTGCTCTAGTTCGCCCAATTCGCCTAGCGAGGTGGGCTTGTGACCGAGGGATGCCTTCCTTGACAATGTCTTCAATAATCAATTTTTGAACCAAAGATAGTCCAATCGGCAGCGCAGATGCAGCGCTCTGTTCGTTTACTGCGATTCCTTTTAGCACCTCAATCTGTGTTGGAGCACCAGCGAAGTAACAGGTTCGGCCGTTCACCGGCATCACAGTTATGCTCTGACGGCTCTGTAACACATCAAGGTGGTGCCTCAGGGTTCCGTTTGCGGTTGCCAGAGTTGATTGTAATTCACGATAACACAGGCCGGGATGTTTCTCCAAGGTCAGTAAAATCCTGCGACGCAGCGGATGTTCAGCATTCCTTCTTTTGGTGGA
>DUKK01000076.1 GCA_013329355.1 Candidatus Poseidoniaceae archaeon
GGATTAAGCAATATTCGAGCGAAAAAATGTATGGCGAATATGAACGATATGCAACCTATGAAGAACCGGCGGCAGATTTCGGAGTGACTGCATGGTATAGACATGCATTCAATGAAACGGTTACAAACGTCAGTCAAGTAAAGATTGTAACAGGGATGGCAGATCAAATGAGTGATACTTCAGTAAGTTTCACCGGGCTACGAGTAGACGCAGTAGGCGACTATAACTATTCAGATTATTTTTTATGCAACGGGACCTGGGATGGACAGTTTGAAAATTCTACAAGTGAATTGATACCTTGGGATGATTTACCAAGGCCATACCATTTAGGCTGCACGGATATGGTGGCGCAGGAAGAATAATTCTATCACCAATCTATACAAAGCCTGAACATGTAGCGCTGTTATGGCTAAAGTAAACTTCCAGGATAAGTTCAGCAAGTTTGACGAGCATTGGATGCCAAAGGTAATTGCAGAAATGAACGACTATCAATTTAAGCTAGTGAAGGTTAAAGGCGAATTTGTTTGGCATAATCATAGCCACACTGATGAGGTATTCATTGTCATCGAAGGCTGCCTTAAAATTGAATTTGCTGAGAATACGGTTGAACTCAATGCCGGTGAAATGTATGTCGTGCCCAAGGGCATACAACACAAGCCTTACGCAGATGAGGAATGCAAAGTCATGCTTGTTGAACCAAAGGGGGTAGTAAATACCGGTGAGGCCGACAGTGATCTGACGGCATCCAATGACGTCTGGGTTTAGTCTTTGGCCGATTTGTCAACTAAATGTTTGACATTTTTCACCGCTGCATCAACTTGCGGGATTTGTTCGACTTTTCGTTGAGCACTTGTAGTAACTTCAAACGCTTCTAATTTCTTACCCGATGGGATAATTCTCGCATCATATGACGCGACAGCATCATTGTATGCACCTACCGCTTGACTAATTCCTCTACCCATTTTTGCAATATCTCCACTGAATTTAGCTACCCGATCATAAAATTCACGCGCTTGCGAATGGATTTCTTTGGCATTTTCAGCCATCGACTGTTGCTGCCAATATAGTCCAACAGTGCGTAACAAAGCTAGCAATGTTACCGGGGTCACGATAAGGACATGCTTGTTAAATCCGTATTCTTGCAGTGTTGGTTCATACTCAAAGGCGGCTGACAAAATAGGTTCAGCAGGAATGAACATCACCGTGAAATCTGAACCACCTATTAGGTTTGGATAGTTTCTGCTTGCCAAATCATCGATATGTTTCTTCACGTTCTTTGCATGCTCGACCATTTTACTGGCTCTGGCATCAGGGTCCTCTAGATCTAGTCCGTCCCAATATGCCGCTAGCGGAACTTTTGCATCGACTGGGACACTACCGCCGTCTGGAATTCTTGCTAACAAATCTACTCTTGCGCCACCTGCGCCTGATTTTAGAGTATATTCAACGTCAAAATCACAATGCTGTAGCATGCCAGCAGCCTCTGCGATATTCTTTAGCGCAACCTGCCCCCAATCACCTCTTGCTTTTACCGAACCTCGCAGTGCGGTAGATAATTTGACATTGGTATCCCGAAGATTGGTAGTTTGTTCCTGCAACCCCTTTACCATTGTAGAAATTTCAGAATATGCGCCTTCGCGATTTTTTTCCATCTCAGTTGTCGCCTGAGCGAGTTTGTCTAGATGGTCCTTGATCGGATTCACTAATGATTCAACCTCTTTCTTTCTTGCATCATAATCCTTCGACGCTTCAACGTGAATCTGCCCCAACTGCGCCTGTGCTAACTTGAGGAATTCCTCTGAATTTTGTCGGCTGACATCAACTGCAATGTTCTTCATTTCCGCCTCCATCGCTGACTTAGCCTCTTGCAGTGCGGCGATTTGTGCATCGGATTTGGCAGTGGCTTTGATTGCGTCGGCAGAATATTTATTTTTGGCGAATAGGTAACCCAAACCGATACCTATCGCACAACCTAGAACCAACAAGCCATACTCAGCAACAGTCGCCATAATATATTCAAAAGGTCAACACTTATTCAATTCTATCCAAGAACGAAATTCCAAAATCTACACGGCTATATATACAAAATTGTTTAGGGCTACCTAAAAGTGAATAGCATGCGACAAATTAAGCGAGTAAATTATGAAAAAGCAGTAAGCCCGGTAATTGCAACAATTTTGATGGTTGCCATCACAGTTGTGCTTTCCGGTGTTTTGTACGTCTGGGCAGCAAACTTGGCTGAAAGTAATACTGACGGAACATTCGAGATGTATACCTTCAGCGCAACAAGTGCGCCTGGGGAACTAACCTCTGACAGCAATGACAACCTAGTCATAGTAACAATGGACCAAGGCCAAGATATCAATTGGGCCAAGTTATCTGTTAAGCTTTCAGTCGCTGGTGCCGCATCAGTATCCTGTGCAGGGCCCGGTGAAACAACCGGAGCCTGCATAGTCTTAGAATCCGAGCCAGACGGCGGCGCTTGGGATGTAGGCGAAGCGGTTACGATTAAGGAAAACGGCGTAGACCTGTGTGATGGAGACACCTGTGAGATATCGGTGAAAATAATCAACGAGCGTGACGGTGTTACTCTTGATGATTCATCAACCATTGCAGAGAGCACCCCACTTCCGCCAAACCCATGTTACTCTAAAGTCCTCTACAATACTCAAACCCACGAGGTCATCACCAAGTCAACAATTGATGAGGGCGGCCACTCAACATGGATGCTACTAAGCGAATCATCAACAGATTACGTACACCCCGCATATTATCACAAGTCTATGCACCAAGTTCTTGACTGCTCTGAAGGCTCAATGGTTGGTAGCTGGATACTAACCGAGATGCAAAGCGGTGGCGGCGACAGCAGCGATGGTGGCAGTGATGACGGCAGTAGCGATTCTGGAGGCGACTCTGGCGATGAGCCTGCAGCAGATCCAAACTGTGGTGACGACTTCATGCTCTACAATTATCAAACCCACCAAGCCTACACCCAGCAGGATGTTATTGACGGCAATGCAGGAGATTGGGTCATGGTCGATGA
>DUKK01000048.1 GCA_013329355.1 Candidatus Poseidoniaceae archaeon
CGGCAGACTCGGGATAATCAGTGGGCGTTACCACTCTCTCGATGCTTCTAACGCTGGTAAAGAACACCAAACCATCCTCGAAGTATTTGGTCGCTGTGAAGACGGGCGCTCGATTTGCCTGCTCATCAAAGGCTTACAACCCAGTTTTGAAATTACTCCCTTATCCGCTTGGCAAGCCGGTCAGGAAATCCCTGAACAACTGAAAGCACGAGTCAAAGTCATCGCTGACAAAGAGGATGTCGTCAAGATAGATGGGCCTACCATGAAACTCACCGATCTCGGCATGCGGCCAATTTGGCGAGTCACTACCAGGCAACCATACGTCGTGCCAAATCTGCGTAAATCGTTAGAAAAGCAAGGTTGGGGTGTTTACTCTGGCGATATTCCATTTCTTAATCGGCTATTCTTAGATTTAGATTTGAGTATGCACATTCATGCTAAGGGTGAAATCATCGATACCATTGATGCACCCAATAATGACATGCAGCAAACTACCCAAGTGCGGGCCGCTGGTGGTGCTGGACGTTACAGTGTTGACATTACGGTAGCCTGTACCATCGACGACTTGTCTGATACTGATGCCTTTCAGGTGCCGTTCAAAGTATTCTCATTCGACTTAGAAACCAGTATCAAAGACGAATCAGTCTTGTGTGCGGCTGGATGGATTGAAGATATGGGCACAGGAATCCGACAGAAGTACGCACTGGAAGGCGAAGAAGGCCACATCATGGAGCAACTGACGCTTATCGTTCGCTCGCAGGACCCTGACATCATTACCGGCTACAATATCGATAATTTCGATTTGCCAAGACTCAGAGATAGGGCTGATGAACTCAGTAAAAGAGGTGGCTGGCGTCGCAAGGCCGCACTATTTGGTTGGGGCAGAGTAGAACAGTCGGAACAGGAAATCAAGCGTACTCGCACTGGATTGCTGCCGCGGCGCCAAAGCAACCGGGCTTGGAATCTGGCTGGTAGAAGCGTAGTTGATGCTTGGTGGCAAACCCGCATGACGATTAGACCGCAACGTGAAACACTATCATATGTTGCTAAGTTGTTGTTCCCAGATGATGAGGAGCGCCACAAAATGGACGTTGATGCTTCGAAGATGGACGAAGAATGGGCGGCTCGTCCAGATGTAGTGATGGAATACTGTATTCGAGATGCCGAACTTCCCCTTGACATCTTAGAAGAACTACAAGCCATTCGTCGGAAGGAAGCCACCGCTGCAGTCGCCAAGGTCAATTTCGACACTGCGGCAAATGGCAGTTCAAGTCAGTTGGTCGATTCACTGATCATTAGACTCGCCGACCGAGAAAATGTTGCAGTTCCCTTAACTGGCTCCGCGGAGCCCAAGGAAGGCCAAATTACCGGTGGCTATGTACACGATGTCGATGCTGGCTTACATCCATGGATTGCCGTACTCGACTTCAAGTCAATGTATCCCTCAATCATGATAGGCAGTAACGTCTGTTACACTACCCGAATCGACCCAATCCAATCTGACCAGCCAGCGCAGGATGAACCGGTCCATGTCGCTCCAACCGGTGCTCGATTCCGTCATCAAAGCGTCCGCAAAGGTCTGGTTCCAACCCTACTAGAAAATTTGATGGCACAGCGCGATGTTCACAAGACTGCGCTCAAGGAGGCCAAGCAGGGCGAAGATTCGGCAGGAATCATGTTCCACGATTCAATGCAATATGCGGTCAAGATTTTGATGAACACTTTCTATGGAGTCTTTGCTAGTGGCTTTTATCGCTTCACTCATCGCGATTTAGGCTCATCGATTACCGCCTGGGCACGGTTCAACATTAAGGACATCATCGCTCAATTAGATGCTGAAGGCCATCACGTGGTTTATTCTGACACCGATTCAATATTTGTACGCTCACCGGTACCTGAAGGTTCTCCATCGACCATCAGACCAGACGAACAAGCGGCCGCAGATGCTGGCGATAAAACCGCACTTGCTAAGATAGCAGCCTGGCACACTGCTAAACAGAGCATGATCGATTTCGGCTTAGAAATAGCTGAACGATATAGTAAAGATTCAGCGGTATTGGAATATGAGAAAGGGCTGTCAGTATTCTTTTCACACGGGGCAAAAAAACGCTATGTTGGCCAAGTGGTTTATCCAAGCGATGAGATGCTGATACGTGGTTATGAAACTCAGAGAACCGATTCATTCGCATACCTAACTAAGACAATGAAGCAATTGTTTACCTTCGCCCTAGCAGATCAGGAAACGGAATTGGTCAAATGTGCTCTTGAGCGAGTCAAAGCGTTGAGGAACAATGCGGTCGATCCGACTGAGCTGATTCTTGCCAAATCTTGTAAAGGGACGGTGAAAAAGGATGGTAGTGTTGATTTTTCCAAGGCCTACGCTAACCCAGACAGTATGGCTCAGGTGAGGGTAGCCAAGGCCAGAATCGCCCTTGGACTCGGATTTACTTCTGGAATGAAGGTGTCATACATAGTAACCGACGCTTCTCGCTCACCAATGGCAGTCAAACCGTGGCTCGAAGCGGAGGAAGACGGCGGGATTTCCGAATATGACGGCAAATTCTACGCTGAACGTCTAGCCGCTGCCTTGGGGAGAATTACCGAAGCATTTGGCTGGAATGCCAAGGAATTGATGGCAGGCAACAAGCAGAGTTCACTATTTTCATTCTAACCAGCGCAATTTGTGGAAGCACTTTTGATGGATAAACTTCACAGGGCTATTGATGAAGTCCACATTTCAACCCCTGACGATTGTGCTTTTGATGCTCTGTGCAAGCCTCTCAGGCTGTATTTTTACCGATGAGGGTGAGGCCGAGGTCAAAGTAACTGCAGTTTTCGATTATTCACCTAAAAATGACATCAGAACTGGAGACAGCGTGCAATTAGATGCGTCGAGTTCACTGCCCCAAGACGGCTCGCTAACCTATAGTTGGGACTGTGACGGTGATGGTGCAACTGATAAAACGGGTCAAGTTGTATCGTGCAGTTGGGAACTGGAAGGGACATACAGCGTAACATTGACTGTAGTTTCGGGTAGCAAAAGTAGCTCACAAACCAAGGACATCACTGTTTCAGAGGCGCCGGTCGGCTCACCAACTGCTGAAATAACGCAATACACTGATGAAGAGGACTGCACATACGAGGAAATTGACAACACTCGCGACATAATACTGTGGATTTGTGCTATGGATAAAGACCCGGGATCGGACCGAGAGATTCAAGATACCAGAAGCATACTGCTCGATGCAGTGGATTCCGATGCTGGCGGTGAAGACCAATACATTACTGATTATCATTGGGATCTAGACTTGCTGGTTGATTCAGATGGTGACGGCAATACTGAAAATGATGCAGATCTGACCGGCGAGTCAGTCGAATGGAAAGATGTCGCACCGGGAGAATATCAAATAAATCTGTCAGTCATGAATAGCGCCGGAAAGATGGATGGCGACAAGATCAAGGTTTACGTTTCATTCTACGGCCATTGGTCGGACAGTGATTGGGAAATCGCCGGTGGCAATTCCAACGACCCAGAGGAGATACAATTCGATATGCCGGTTATGTATGATAAAGAGGCAGGTAATACTATCAGAAAAGTGGAGATAATCTTAACCTATCCACAAATCGATGATGATTGTCAAGATGTAACGCCCGGGGAGGGCAACAACTGTCGGAACAAATTGGACATCTATGCCTACAACGAGGAGGATGAGGAGGCAAGAAATACCACTGAAACCCCGTTGGATGGACGAGACCATGGTGATTGTGATGATGACAGTGACTGCTTGCAATTACTACTGAGTTCTTACATGTTTACCGAGACAGAATCAACATTTGGCGATGGTGAATGGATCGTCGCCATCCATAACGAGAAAATAAATGACCAAAAAATTGAGTCATTTGTTATCATCCTACATTACAAGTGATTCTCTAGATTATATTGAGAAAGCCCTTTCATGGGTAGCCATCGAGACCTCACCATGCGAAGAACTCGTATCGTCGCTACCATTGGTCCCTCATCGGATGATGATAAGACCCTACTTACATTACTTCAGGCTGGGGTGAATGTCTGCCGGCTGAATTATTCTCACGGTGAACCGGAACAGAAAACCGAACTTTACCAGCGAATCAGAGAACTAGAGTCGAAGATTAGTCGACCCACTTGTATCTTGGCTGATTTACCAGGTCCAAAATTGAGGCTGGGGGAGTTTGATGGAATTCATGTTCTCGCGATGAAGAAAAAAGTCGAGTTGCATTGTGGCGTCGAATACATGGAAAACGCCAGTAACAAACAACTTCCAGTGCAGTATGCCGGATTATCTGCAGAACTAAAGAAAGGCGATCCAGTGTTACTATCTGACGGTTTAATTCGACTGAAGGTATTGACATCACCAGGAGAGCCCGGTGGCATTGTCACCTGTCGAATTCAAGATGGTGGACCGATAAGTGCTAGAAAAGGAATCAATGTGCCCGGGACACTTGTAGATTTGCCAGCGATTGGGCCAAAGGATGAGTTGGCACTGCAGCATGCACTCGATTCCGGCGCTGACCTAATCGCAGTATCTTATGTTAGAACGGCTGAGGATTTACAGCCAGCTAGAGAGGCCATCATGCAGCGTAATCTGTCGACGTGGGTAATTGCCAAAATTGAACATCCAATGGCCTTAGACCACTTGGATGAGATTTTAGCCAACTGTGACGCAGTGATGGTTGCGAGAGGTGATCTCGGCGTTGAAATCCCGCTCGAAGAAGTCCCAATTGCACAACAGAAGATAATCGACAGCGCACTTGAGTTGGGCATGCCAGTAATCGTGGCTACCCAAATGTTGGAAACGATGACTGTGAACCCACGACCAACCCGTGCCGAGGTTAGCGATGTGTCTACCGCAATTAGGCAAGGAGCTACCGGAGTAATGCTGTCTGGTGAAACCGCGTCAGGAATGTACCCTGTTGAAACGGTGCAAACCATGGCTAGAATTGCTGCTTCGACTGAACAGAGTCTGGATTCGAGTGAACTAAAACCGGAGTCAGCAACTCGTTTCAAGTCCACCAGGGCGGTGGCTCACGCTGGTGTAGAGTTGGCGAAGATGGCTGATGCCTCACGAATTTTAGTTGCGACTGAACGGGGCAATGCACCTAGGCTGGTATCATCATATCGGCCGGGCATTCCGGTCACTGCCGTCACCGATAATTTGGCGACCGCTCGCAGAATCCAAATACTGTCCGGCGTCGATTGTGTGATAGTTGAGGAATACCAACGCGGTTCAGAAACTATGCAGAATGCGCTGGCGCTACAACTGGATTCAGGCAATGTTCAACCAGGTGACAAAATTGTTGCTATTTCCGGGTCACCTAAGGCTATTAGTGGCCTGACAAGCACTGCCAGGCTGTATAAAATTTCAAACTCAGGTGAAATCGTTGGAACGGAGTGATTGAGAGTGCTGATATGGCGCACAGTATTGGGGTTTCTAGCACAAAAAGCGACATTTTTTCATGCGTCGCTTTCAAATAGGGGTTGCTTGTCGGGATGCTCGATAAGGAGTTATTATTATGCCATCTCAATGGGAAGACAAGAGTAAGCCACACCGTAATATTGTATTCGTAGGTCACGTAGATCACGGAAAGTCGACAACCGTAGGACGTCTGCTTCTGGACTCAGGCCACATCGAAGAGCACGTCATTGAAAAGAACGAGAAGCTAGCTGCTGAAGCCGGCAAGGCTGGTTTTGGTCTAGCATACGTCATGGACGGATTGAAGGAAGAGAGGGAGCGTGGAATTACCATCGACGTTGCTCACAAAGAATTCTTCACTCCAAAATACTACTGGACAATCATTGACGCACCAGGTCACCGTGACTTCGTCAAGAATATGATTACTGGTGCCTCCCAAGCCGACACCGCAGTTTTGCTGTGCGCGGCAAACGATGGTGTCAACGCACAAACCAAGGAACACGCTTTCCTTGCCAAGGTTTTGGGTGTCAAGGAACTTATCGTCCACGTCAACAAAATGGACATCTCCGGTGTCGACTGGTCAGAAGACAAATACAAGTCTGCATGCAATGAAGTTTCAGCGCTGTTGAAGATGGCCGGTTTTGGTTCTCAACTAGATCGTATCCCAATGATTCCAGCATCCTCACTGAAGGGTGACAACGTCTACGAAAAGAGCGCAAACACACCGTGGTATAACGGACCAACATTGTTCGAGGCTATCGATGCTGCAGCAATGCCTGATAAGCCAATCGACAAGGCTCTAAGACTGCCAATCCAGGATGTCTACAAGATTTCTGGTATCGGAACTGTCCCTGTTGGTAAGATCGAAACCGGTACCCTCAACTCAGGCAAGACCGTCGTATTCAACCCGTCCCAAAAGACCGGTGAAGTCAAGTCGATTGAAATGCACCACACAATCGTCGACAAGGCCGAGCCCGGTGACAACGTTGGTTTCAACGTCCGTGGTCTCGCCGCAGACGACATCCGACGTGGTGACGTTGCTGGATACTCCGACAGCGAGCCAACCT
>DUKK01000181.1 GCA_013329355.1 Candidatus Poseidoniaceae archaeon
GTGCTTGTAAAGGGTCATCATCATTTTTTCGCGCGCAAACCTTGGGTCAGTACCGCGCTTAACATTTGCTTCCAACTCAACGACAAAGGCTTCATATTCTGATTTAAGTAAAGGATCGAGTTGGGATTTGACCAAATCTGAGAATACCATATCCAAAGTTGATGGATGAATTGGAGAACTATATGCATTTAACAGTCCGGTCCGTTCAGCCATGTTAAAACTAGATGATCGTGTTGCAATATGTTGACCCATTGATAGAACCGTCAAAGAAAACGAAAGTGCTAACAGGTATTTTCCCATATCTGTTTGGATGCCATAGAAGGCTATTGCAGACAGTGAGAAGATTGCTAACAATGCACACATTAGTGAAAAGAAATGTTTGGTCACTGAACGTTTGATTGAATCCTTGAGCGGTTCGTAGCCGTGCAGTGATTTTATTGACAAATGCTTGGATTGAGCTGATTTGACTTGCTCTTCGAACGATTTTATGGTTAGATTTACTCTGTGACGGTGGAGAGCAAGAGATAGAATGTATCCAAGAAGTATAACAAATACTAGAACAACTAAGATACTGGAAAAGCTCTGACCAATGGTTGGCTCAATGAAATCAACCCACCAACTCGGCGAATTACTTGAATAAGCCCAAGCACCAAAGTATGCTAGAACTGCAAATCCGGGTAGGAACAGTAGTAACCTTATACCAAAGGAGATAAGTTGTTTGTCAAAAGCGTATAGGAATGACTCATTATTCCATTTTCCGATTTGCTTCATCGATTTTGAACCGATATTTTTTACCGTTTCAGATATTGATTTTCCCTCATCATCAAGGCCCTCTGAAGAATCGTTGACACTGGATTTTACTGGCTTGCTATGTTCAGACTTTTCCGCCTTACCAAGGTCTGCCATACCATTTCCAGTATGACAATACTCTAAAGTGTTAAGTTCCAAAATTACTCTTTAGGTGAGATTAGTATCATTTCTGCCAAATTCGATGATATCAGTAGTTTTTTTCCGTTAACCTCAAACTCTTCTTCATTTAGTCGACATATTTCTGATTCGGTTTGAATACCTAGTTCATTTAACTGTTCAATTAGACTTTGACTAGCAACTATTATTTTTACCGTTGAGGTTACACCCTCGTCTAGTTTTTCCAGAGAAATTAGCATACTGCTATCATCGAATATTTTATCCTCAACATCCGGCGACATGTCAGGGATTTTCACTCCATGAATATCGACTGATGGATTGTTGAAGTACACTGTAAGTGCCGCCTCTAAATCATCATCAATTGCATGTTCTAAGCGACATGCTGTTACATGCTGATTGCCAGCAAATGGCAAGTGCTCAAGCAGCATTTCTGCAAGACGGTACCGTCGCTTCATCTTCCGGCCGTGAACCAACCCCTTTTCAGTGAGCGTCGAACCTTTGTAAGGAATGTATTCAAGATAACCCTTGGCCGCAAGCCTCTGAACCATTTCAGTGGTTGATGCAGGTGTGACTCTCAAAGCCTCAGCAAGGTCACCAGTGCGAACCTTGGCGTCAGGATTTTTTTCGTAAAACTCGTATAAAGTTTTGAAATACATCTCTTCAAATTCTTTGATTGGGTCTGACATTAAATCTCCTCGATGTGTATCTCGACATTTCAGTTTGTTAAATAATTGTATATCCTAAATTCCGGCTGAACTAAAGACGGTTTTACACGCAGGACACCTAACAGAACCTTTGTATGAATTTGGGATACGCAAACTCTGGGAGCATTCGGGACAAGAAATTTCCATTTTACCATCATTAGATTCCATGACTTCCTCTTCTTCATGCGGTGTTTCTGGTTCTTGCCCGACATCAAAACTCTGGGCGCAATCTGGACACCTCACCGAACCTTCATAATTTTCTGGCACGCGTAACTGTCGCGAGCAAATTGGGCATGCAATCTCAATTTTTACGTCTGATAATTGCAATTGTTTGGATTTTGACACCTTGATTGATTCTCGCTTATTCTTTGGTTGGTCTGCATTATTACGAATCCTTAACACTAGTATAATCAGCGATGCAATGGCAAAACCTCCGAGGATACCTGACCACGGAACAGCAAACCCATCTTGCTGCTCTGAGGTTGTAATCGATGACAAAAATGTTTTGTCGATTAGTATTGACTCGGTGCCATAGTCCCATTTACAGTTCAGTTTGACTTCATCTCCTGATGGCCAAACAAAGTCGAATGCGATCGTCTCACTCCCGCCTGATACGAGTGGTTTAGTAGGCGATTCTGCTAATTTGTAGCCGTCCTTGTCGTAAAGGATTATTGTCCCAGAAGCACCGGATATCGCACCGTCATTCTGCAGCACAACTGACACGCTAGCAGTTTGTCCATTGACCGGTCTATTAGGAGTAGATAGGGAGTTGAAAGTAATAGTATATTCGGGTCTCTCTTGCGGAATGGATTTTGTGAAGGAGGAAAAGGAAGATTCTGCAGTCCAATTGACCTCATCAGCTCTAATGATTACATAATCTGCAACAATGTGGCCAAAATTTATTTCACCATTGGTTGAACCAGCCGCTATTTCCATGTTTACATCATAGGAGAACTGGTCGTCACCATTACTACCGTAGCCTAATTTTAGGTTAATTTCCCGGTTTATGCCAGTCGATAAATTAACCAACCATGAAGCAGTTACACCATCTTCAACTGTCCACCCAACATCGTAAATTGACAACTCATAATTTTGTCTTGGCGCCACCGGTAAGGAAACCTGACCTGAAATATCCCCTGATACCTCCCCGTCTATAGTATACAAAGACCAATTGAAATTCTCGGTTACCGAATTTGACAATGACACTGTTACTGTTATTTCGCCCGCTTCATCAGAGCCCAATTGAATAGGAGTGCCGATATAGTCTCCAGATGTAGAAGTCATTCTGAGACTTACACTTCCTGTTTTGGTGCCAGTATTACGCACCAACAAAGAAAATGTAGACTCATCACCCACATGCCAGGGCCCGTCAGTGCTGATTGGAGTTGAACCGCCCGCATACTCAAATAAAGCAGATTCCACAGAAAATTCTGCGCTCGCAGTATATGTTGAAGATGAATCGAATCTTTGCCCTTCAATTGAGCAAACTAAGTAACCAGGCCTGACGGTGATAGTAAATTGGTTAACTGAACTCGAAAGAGACGCTAGTTCTATTGTCGAATTGAACAACTCTTCGTTATTGAATGCGCATGATACAGAACCACTGAAACCAACGCTACCGTTGTTAAAGCTGGTTAGTGATATTATCAATGAAGTGCCAGACTCTAAACTTTGATTATCATACGAGATCATGACATTCAAAACTGGAAGAGGCGGCGGTCCAACAAATACAGTAATATTACGATAATTATCAATTTCTAAACTATCAACTGCCCCATCTAGACTGACTGAGGCACTGAAACTACCTTCAAGCGCTTGAATTGTTGAATTAAAATAGACAATTGAGGTATTCATGCCACCAATTGTGATTTGATTAGTAGCCAAAAACTCAGTAGCATTACCGTTGTTCATGGTTACATTTACTTGGCCATTCCACGGGTAATCGCCGCTGTTGATTATCGGAATTTGTAGCTGGACAAAATCCCCGTCACTTAGTGTAGAATTTCCGGTTGGTTGTTTGTTAGAGTCGATTGATTCAACGATAATTGATGATGCGCTAGCAATGGAGACATTTAGGGGCTTCAATCGGTGGACAGTCCGCTGAAAACTGATTACATTATTTCCAGATTCAATACCCACATCCCCACTCAAACTGGCACTGATAGTGGTGTAGCCATAATTTAATCCTGATAGATTTGCTGTTATTGCTTGGCTCGCTCCCTCCGCCAAATCGAATGAATAACTAATATTGGTCAATAGTACTCCTTCAATCGAAAGGGTCTCGACGTAAACTTCTCCGATGTAATTATTTGAATTGCCATAATCATTAGATGTAAGATTGAACATCAATTCGACATATGAATCATCTGTGGTTTGGAAATCACTGATATTAATTGAGTCATCAGCAATCACCACACCATCGCCGCTTGCAGATACAAATGAACTAAGGGAAATCAAGCAAAATGTTACAATGATGGCAAAAGTGACACCGCCAATACTGCTGCCGCCATCCGCCATAATACCCTGAATTAGTTTAGGTTCTTGACCTTCACGCCAAACCAATCATCTGCGCCATCTTTTTCAACATTGAATTTTCCCAGCCATATATGACACCTGAGGACTTACTGCGCGTTGAGCCAGAAGTCTTAGCAAAACTAATTTTACACAAGCGGGAGAAAATTGCTCTGTCACTTCCGGA
>DUKK01000015.1 GCA_013329355.1 Candidatus Poseidoniaceae archaeon
CGATTGATTTGCACGCTACCGTCAGGTTGTGCCGACACATACTTGCCGTGCGCACTTTTGAGGGCGATTTTACCATTCTCTCGTTTTTCTAGATGGAAATACTCCCAGGCATCTGCTCGATCTCGGTTCCACTCGGCCCGTCCATCTGGTTGGGCGCTCAGATACCTGCCATGTACGCTTTTGAAGGCTACCTTTCCTTCGGCTATGTTATCGTACGAGACGTGTGCTGAGGTTTCGCCCTTAGCGGCTATTTCGAAATCTAAGCGATGCTTGAGGTGGTATCCGCCATCTTGGAAAACTCTGATGCTCCATTTACCAGCGGATTGGCCTGGTAAAGTGGCATTGTTTACATCAATGTCACGCAACCAGTGCCAACGGTCACCGTGTTCTTGATTGGGAGCGTCAGCAGGATAGATTCCGACCCATGCGTCTCTTCCCCTTGGGGTTTTATTAATCCTGAAGCGTACTGGCTGGCCAGGTTCCGCGCGTTCGATAATCTCAATGGGCTCTCGTTGCCCTTGCTGCGAAGGCATGGTTCCATCCACCGACCCTCTTTTAGCGTTCAAAATTCCCACTGTTACAATGATAACAACTATCAATATACCTAACCCAGTCAAAATTGCTCCAATAGTCATCAGAGTATTGGCTTCATGGATTTTATCGCTATCTTTTAACCACATCCCAACAGGTTTTGATTCGGATTCAGATGTCGGAGCATATTCCGCAGTGATTGTTGTTGTGCCTGCTTGACAACCATAACAAGCGCGCCCAATCTTTACCAGCTCTATCCCGTCGCTTAAGCTAATTTGTTTTGGCCAGTGTTGGGCATCACAACCACTACCCTCATGAGCAACTTCGAGTTCAAATGTTTGCCTTGTTTCATCAGCGCCATTATAAGATTCATAACCCGTAAACGGATTACTTACCCAGCCTCCCGTATGAGTAGCATTCACAATTATATTTTCACAGTAATCATGCATCCCATTACCGTTGAAATCACCAGGCGTTCCCTGAATGAAAATAAAGTATCCTCGTTTGGTGGCGGGTTGGTCTGGCATATCATGAGTTATTTCCAAGCTGTAGTTCGAACTTCCCTCACCTTCAATGAACCCCCCTGCCATCACGCCTCCGATTATTAGCAATACTACTCCTGGAATCAGAAGAATTACCGATGAGGCTATCGCACCTTTGGTGGAGGCTTGCACGATTGCCTCTGGTTACAAGTAAGTATTAGACTTGTTGAAGTTGGTTTGGAATTGGCTGTTGCTCCCACCACGGCGGCGCTAAGAACCAACTATCATGCGATTTTGGTCGGTCAATTATCGGTAGTCCAACCACACCACCGTCAACGGTTAAGCCACCCAGTGGGTTAGAAGCACACGGACCCGGCAGGTAATCCTCGCCGTTTTCTGTCAATTCGATTCGCAGTGTATGTCCGGCTGGCACCACGACGTCAAGCGGATTGAATTCCATAAGCATGGTATAGGAACTAAATGGTGACGCTGCTTTTGCCTCATAGCCGCCGTCACGATAACGAACGTCCATTGTTGCATGACCGAGTCTCAAATTATTTTCATTGTCATATAGTGTAGCAAAGATTTGTCCACCTTGACATGCTTGGGTAGTGACCTCAAGGTGTAGGGTTGGTAAACCAGAGATGTGAGTCAAGTCGGTAAATTCTCCGCTGACCAATGTGACAGATGCACCTTGTCCATTTACCGTATCACCAGTGACTGTCCAATCAGTGCCGATATCGGCAAGGTCCCATGTCATGTCTGCTGGCGGCCACGTATTTTCAACGTGCCATCGACCATCATTGGTTTGGATTTGTACCATTGGTTCTGGTTCATCACCGATGTCCTTGAGGTAGAAATTGAACCACTGAAACAACTCCACTGCCCAGTCCATTCTGCTCATGTTAGGATACGCTTCTTGGCCGTATCCTGAGCCTAGTTCCGAGTGTCTATCTGGCTGGTCTGGATAGTTGTGAGCCCACTGTCCGGCAATTGCTCTAGCGTTTATTCCGGCGTCGATCATTAGTTGATAGGTCGGGAAAGCATGATACGGGTCAACATTCCAATCCTGTAGACCCCATACAAGATATACGCTACCCCGGTAATTTTCCAAAACATCGGGCAGGTGGCGACGCTCGTCCCAATAGTCATTCCATTTTGCTCCGCCAAATTCTGCACCTGCCCAAGTTGTTAGTGGATTTAGTGGACCGATGGCGTCATCAGTGCACATGCGGGAATCATCGTAACCCGCATCGGCAGTAGCGCCTTCATAAAGCGCGTCATACAGCATTGCTCGAGCTTCTGAAGATCCGTTGCGATAGAACATTTCCTGCACTCCAATTGACCCAGAGATTGGTACGATGGTCTTCAGATGCTCACTTGGATTTTGAGCTGCTTCCCAATTGGTTGTCCCGGCGTATGATTTACCCATTAAGCCGACGTTGCCATTCGACCATTCTTGGTCGCCAAGCCACTCAACTACGGCTTGGATACCAATCTGTTCGCCCAAACCTTTCACATCCTGACAGTGAGTTGACTGACCACTGCCAAACGTTGTTGCTTGAGCTAGTGCATAACCATGCGGCAAAAATGTGTCATAAACCCACTTGCCGACGCCACCATCAGGTACTGTATTTGGGTTGGAATCCTCGCCGACTATTCCCTCACCGCCAAAGTCATAGTAGGGGTGAATCGTCATAATTACAGGCACTTTGACGCCTTCCTCGACATCGGGAAGCCACAACGCAACGTGCATCAAATCTGGGCCAGGAGCACCAACATCTTGTTCGCTTAGCGGTAGGTCGACTTCAACAAAGTGCTCGCTGTATGGTTCTGCCTCATAGGTGCCGTTTTCCGGTAATTGTGCTCGCATCATGTCCATTGGTAAGTCCATTGTATGTCGAAGATGTAGAGGTGTGTCCCACCAGTCACCAGAGAACGAATTTTCACCGTTTGAGTCGTTAATTATCGCCTTACCAAATGACATTGCCATCAACAAAAACACAATCGAAATGGCGATTGTTGAGACCATGGAAATGTTCAACTCACGCCGACTGCCTGTGGGTAGTTCGCTAACTATCTCAGCAACATAGACCTTGTCCTCTTCATGCTCGGGGACTGCTGCCATGGCCAAGCCCAGACACTGCTTGCTCATGAGCATGACGCTTTGATGTAGAATTATTCATGAGTGAGATAGTTTTGGTGCGTCTATGCGAGGACGGATTGCAGTATTTTTTGTTCTCAACTTCATGCTTTTATGCATTCCAGTGAGTGTATCAGTCGCAGACCATGCACCTTCTTGGCGATTGAATGGTTTGGACCCCGACCTGTGGACTGATGGTCCGGTTGAAGAAGATACACCCATGAATGAATCCTATCAGGGTAATGCAGTGTTGGTTATCGAGGTTGCTTACCATACCGGGATACTTTCGTCCGAAACAACCGGAAGTATCGTGATAGAGTTGTTCGAACAATGGGCGCCAATAACCACTACCAACATAATTGAGCATATTGAATCTGGTCTATACGATGGCGTATTTTTCCATCGGGTAGTGAATGATTTTGTCATTCAGTCAGGCGATCCTGAATGCAAGGTTATTGGGACCTATCCAATAACCTCACCGCAGTGTGGCGGCGGTGGGACAGGAGAAACGATACCTTTGGAACACAATGAGAATCTTTCGCACGTCGACGGTGCCATTGGAATGGCTAGAGGCGCAGATGAGGATTCAGCTGATTCTCAATGGTATATCACCGATACTGAGCAACACGGCTTAGACCCGGAGAACCGTGATGATGGTGGTTATGCGGTATTTGGCATTGTGCGGCATGGTATGACCGTAGTAAGAGAGATTGCTAGCACCCCTACAGTAACCAATCCGGGCAGCGATCAAGGTATTCAAAATCCAGGGCCTGACCTACTCGGCCGGCCCATACAAGAAGCACGCATTGACTCTATCAGGATGCTCGGCGTAGCAGACCCAGATGGTAGTATCAGGTTTGGTGTCTTAGTTGAAGAGACTGAGCCACTATTCACCGGCAAAATGCTAACAATGTCAGGGATAATCGTTCTAACTGTTATCCTCCTATTGTTCGCACGGGTTGACAAGCCTGCCAGCCTGCAGCAAGATACCATAGTTACCTACGATGCTATGTTAATTTCCGATGAGGACCATCCAGATTAAGGCAATATGTCTTCAACCTCTGTCGAACACCATGCCAAATTGGACCCAGAATTAGGACCCTAGTGAGGTGTTCAGTTGTATCTGAGAGATGGTTAACGCGCTTTACTACCTTAGCCAAATATAGGGTGTTGATGGTCAATCAATGCACACATCGATGACAATGTGTCTAGTATGTGGCGCATACCATTTTACTTTCTCGACATGAATAACAGTGATGTTGGTGAAATTGTGGTGTTTTGTCACATAGTCTTGCAACTCACTAAGGCAGTACATGACAAATTCATCGACTTCTACTTCCTTCACATTCATATGAATGTGGATTACCCCGCCAGTCGTCTTCAAACAATCCACTGCTAAGTGCCAAACCGATTCTGAAGACGGCAGGATACCTAGGTGGACACGATCGGCAAGCCCGGTTAAATTTTTCAGCGTATCTTGATTATCTCCTTCAACGATGGTCAAACGATTTGTCACCCCGTTCAGTCTGGCGCCGCGGCTTAGAGCATCAACAGAATCGGCGTTTAATTCGCAAGCATAGATGTGCCTGGCTCCAGACCTAACAAGCATCGGAAGTGTGTAGTATCCAATGCCGGCAAATGCGTCTATTACACACTCATCGGTCATGTCTATGCTCCCGATGCGATGTCTCTCAGTAACATTTCCGGAGGAGAACATAACCTTGGTTACATCAAACCAAAATTTCACGCCGTAATCAGTAAATTCGACTTCGCCATTTTCCCCAAGTAACATGGTTACCTGCGAGGTTCTCAAGCGGTCACTGGATATTTCTGCTTGCTGAGCTAAGCGGTTAACGCCGAGGGCTTGGGCAATTGCCTGCCAAATCTGCTGCTGCAATTGTGGTTGATTGGACAGGATTGACAACCAGTTAGATGAACGAAATGAATGCTTGGGAAGTATCGCTAAATCACCATGTAACTCCCACTTTTTAGGCAAATTTTCAATCATTTCCTCGGATAGCTCTACCCCAAACAACTCACACAAGTTGGTAACTTTACTGAATATTTTTTTGGCAGGTGTATTAGTGCGAGGGTTGGAATCTAAATCTATTATG
>DUKK01000014.1 GCA_013329355.1 Candidatus Poseidoniaceae archaeon
CTGGCCGAGGAACTTCCCGGAACCATTACCAAAGTTCAGGGCACTGGTCTGTTGCTAAGCGCTGAACTCGTGCCTCACAAATATCCAGTTGTTGGTTTTGATGCAATTGAGCCATGGTGCCGAAGAAAAGGACTGGGGGTAATTCATGGTGGACATAATGCACTAAGGTTCACCCCCCACTTTAGGATAACCTCAGAAGAAATTGATTTAATCATCGATATTGTCAGAGAAGCGCTAATCGCATTTTCATGATAGCGTTGTCACAATATCTTCCCGCTGGAATTGTTTTGCGGCGTAATACGCAGCCAATGTCGCATATATGATTGAACTTACCATCCATATGAGTATGTGTTCAGTTACTACCCGGTCGAGTAACAACTCTCTGAGTGCTAAAAGAATATTTATCACTGGAATTCCAAACCAGAAGCTTTCTATTCCGTCAAGATTGATTACTTGTGTGAATAATGCCGGGAAAATAATCAAAATTATTGCTGGCCCTAAAATTGAACCTGCTTCTTTCACACTGTGAGATCGCATTGCTAGCGCTAGCTCAAGTGCTACAACCATGATAGCAAACAACATTATTGACAAAATAATAAGAACAATTGCCGTAAATGAAAGGTCTGGTACGCCAATAAAATCTGAACTAGCTAGATAGCCAATGGCAAACAACAAGCCAAGAATCTGCAACAATACCCCAATGCTGGTTATTGTTGCTACACCTAACCACTTACCCATCAATAATTCATTGCGTGTGCATGGAAGACCGAGCAGGGCTTCTAATGTGCCCCGCTCCCGCTCTCCTGCGGTCATATCAATTGATGGCTGAATGGCGCTGGAAAAGGTCCAAATTGCTAGAACTAACGGAATAAACAATGATAAAATAAGTCCCGCTTGCTCACCTTCTGTAGCAACGTCCGCATTACTAACATCACCATCCCATCTGAGCGGGTCGAGAGTTGAATTTACATCTAAGCCGCCGTCGGCAATGCGCTGTGCAGTTATGTTACTCTCGAAATAGCTTAGGACTCCAATAATTCTGGTTTTGGCTTCCGTCGATGATTCAGATGTCGATAGATGGATGATAGAGTAGAACCAAATTTCATCAGAGTAATTCATTCGTAAAATAGCATCGAGCTCCATACCTCTAATTCGATTTAAATCATCTAACGGTTCTGATAGTGAATGATTAAAGGTAGTATTAACTAGCAAAATAGTCGTTGATGTTTGGTTAAATAGAGTGGTAAATTCTGCTGGATACTGGTTATACTGTATCTCGATAGTTACGTTCTTTGCATCTAACTCTGCTGCTTCTGATTCTAGGAGAATAGGAAAAACAATGAACAGAACGGGGAACATCAAGATTGGAATAATTATTATCGCAACTATAGTACGCCAATCGCGGACGAATTCAACAACTTCTTTTTTGGCAATAGTCTTGACGCGATTAGCCGATTTATTCATCCGAATCCACCCCCGAATTCAGTGTACCTGGTGTCTTTGGTCGGAACAATCTATGCCAAAATTTCGTGATTGTTGAATCTGTTTTACCATCCTCATATCGCATCCTTGCCTTTTCTTGGGTCATTGCAACATAGGCCTCTTCCAAACTTTCCGACCCAGTTGTATTGATTAGTTCGGATGGTGAACCGTTGGCCTTAACCACTCCGTTATGAATTATTATTATACGATCGCATACTTGTTGTGCTTCAAATAATTGATGGGTAGAATATACTACAGTCCCTCCTTCTTGTTTTATTTGGTTAACCAATGATCGGACAGTTCGTGCGCTGGTTATGTCAAGACCAGCCGTAGGTTCGTCTAACAATAATACACTTGGCCCGTGTGCTAACGCCCGCAACAGCGCAGTTTTTTGGCGCATGCCGCGTGAAAAACCCTTAGTATATCGAGATAGATTTTCCTCCATATCTAAACTTTGAGCGAATTTTAATGTTCTTTTCCATGCTATCTTATCTTTTACTCCGTATAATCTGCTGTGATAGCGTATATTCTCCCATGCGGTTAATCTTGAATACAATCCAGTAGACTCTGGAACGACACCTAGGCTATCACGCATTAGATGGACGGGTGTGTCGTCACCCAAGGTAACAGTACCTGCGGATGGTCGGTAAACTCCTGACATTAATCGTAACAACGTCGTTTTGCCAGCCCCATTACTTCCGACAAGACCTACAACTTCGCCTGATTTTATCTCAAATGTGACGCCATCTAGGGCGACAACTTCAGCGAAGTTCTTACGGACATTAGATACTTTTAGAAGTGTGTTGCTGCGAGACATAATCAACTAGCCCTACCCGATTCTATTGCTGAATTTAGGCCCGGATATTTAATTTCGAGTTTCCTTGCTCTAGCCAATTGTTGCTTCAAATGAGAAAAGATTTCTTGCTGAGGTACACCCATGTCAATTAGATTCGCAAACATCTCAAATGCACCGTAAATTGAACCTGCGTCTAAATATGCATCATTCGATATCATACCATTATATCTCAAAGCCTCAAGTCGGTTGGCAATAAAACTAGCTTCGGCTTTTAGACGGGGCCCGTCAATATACGACAAGGCCATCAATTGGTCAACACATGTTCGCATGATTTAATGTCTACAAGATGGATTATGATTGTTTCCTACAGCGATTGCGACAACTCAACAAGTACTCCACCAGTAGACTTTGGATGAACGAAAGCAATCAAGCAGTTGTTCGAACCAAGTCTTGGAACTTCGTCAACCATAATGATTCCAGAATCTAGCAATTTCTTGATTAACAGATTAATATCATCAACTTGGAAGCATATTTGTTGAATCCCCACACCTCTATTGCTAATGAATTTACCAATCGGCGTATCGGGGCCAGTTGGCTCTAATAACTCGATCATTGCGGGTTCTTGGGCTTGGTTAGCAATCGGAATAAACCTAGTTTTAACGCCTTGGTCTACTACCTCTTCGTCTTCTGATTCGGGCACTAATCCCAATAATCGCCAAAATTTTTCGCCCTCATCTAGACTTTTTACTGCAATTCCGATGTGGTCTAGTCGTATATCCATCCAATCCACCTAAAATCCACTGGGTGCCATCCATGTCCCGAACACGTCCTTCATTGCAGTCATAACCTCTCCGAGCGTACAGTCGTTTTTTATTGCGTCAATAACCAATGGGAAAAGATTGTCACTGGTCTCAGCTGCGGCTCTTATGGCATCCAGCGATTCCATCGCAACCTTCTGATTACGACTGCTTCTTAGCTTGGCTAGTTTATCTCTTTGAGATTTGCCAAGGCTGTCATCTAATTTCATTGCTGTGATTGAATTTGTTTCATCCATAAGACCGTGATTGACACCAACGATTTTTCGTTTTCCTGATTCCACATCATTAAGATGCTGAAATGCAGAATTATGGATTTGCCTCTGCTGCCAACCCTCTTTAATTGCTGACATTGCACCACCCATCCGATCGATTTCCTCGATCATTGCTGAGGCTGATTGGTAGATGTTTGTCGTTAGATGTTCTACATAATGAGAACCGCCCAGTGGATCAATTACATCAGCAGCGCCTGATTCTTCCGCGATTATTTGTTGAGTACGCAGCGCAATAGTTGCACTTTCCTCCGTTGGTAGGCCAATTGCCTCATCATAGGAATTAGTGTGAAGGCTTTGAGTGCCACCACAGACTGCTGCTAGTGCTTGGATGGTTACACGTGATATATTGTTTAGTGGTTGCTGAGCTGTTAGACTGAGTCCAGCAACCTGTGTGTGAAATCTCAATTTCTTAGATTTGGGATTTTTTGCATCATAGCGTTGGTCAATAAGGTCATGCCAAAGTTTCCTTGCAGCTCTGAATTTAGCAACTTCTTCAAAGAAATCATTATGACAATTGAAGAAAAATGACAATCGTGGGGCAAAATCGTCAATATCCAACCCTGTTGCTAATGCCGCATCAACATAATTTAGTGCACTTGAGAGAGTAAATGCCACCTCCTGTGTCGCAGTACAGCCAGCCTCTCTTATGTGATATCCACTAATTGATATCGTGTTCCATTGCGAAACATTCTGAGCGCAGAATGAGAATATGTCGGTGATTAATCGCATGCTCTGATCAGGCGGGAAAACATATGTGCCTCGAGCCATATATTCTTTCAAAATATCATTTTGTATTGTACCCCTTAATTTGTCCGGTGGCACGCCTTGTTCCTCACCCACAATGATATACATTGCTAACAGTATCATCGCTGGGGCATTGATAGTCATTGAAGTAGAAACTTTGTCTAGCGGAATTCCTGACATTAATTCACGCATATCTTCTAAAGTTGATATTGAAACACCAACCTTGCCAACTTCGCCAATCGATAATTCATCATCTGCATCTAAGCCTAGTTGTGTTGGAAGGTCAAAGGCCACTGAGAGTCCCTTCTGGCCACGTTCAAGGAGGAGTTTGAACCGTTCGTTAGTTTCTTTAGCGCTCGAAAAACCAGCATATTGCCGCATTGTCCACAATCTTGATCGATACATTGTGTTGTGTATTCCGCTAGTGTATGGTGGTTGTCCTGGAAAATCAACTTGACCGGGAAATTCCTGAGGAATGTCTAGACCAGATAGAGTCTTCCACTCTGGTTTTCTACCCTCAGCCATAATCATCCCAAGTTACGGAGATTCATCAAAACTACTGTTGCACTAGACGGTGTAATGTAATTAACAGCCGCACGTTGGATCGCCACAGCCGGAACTCGCCGGAGTGACTTCTACAACCTCGACTTCAAAAGTCAGATCCTTGCCAGCCAGTGCGTGATTAAAATCAGCAGTAACCGTTTCGTTAGATAGGT
>DUKK01000195.1:0-6700 GCA_013329355.1 Candidatus Poseidoniaceae archaeon
AGACTATGAAGAATCCCAAATGAAATCAACAGTAGTACCAAATAGAAACGCAATTTTTGCTTCAATCTTGTACGGTTATGCTCTCAGTTTAAGCAATAAATTGAACTCTAAAGTTTCAATATCATTAGGCGTGCATTCTGGCGACCACGCAATCTACCCTGATTGTCGACCAGAATTCTATCAACAATTAAACGATGCATTTGAGGTTGGAAATTGGGACAGTGAGATGGTAAGGTTGGACCTACCATACATAGATGGCGATAAGATTAGCATACTACAAGATGCGATTATTTCCTGTGAAAAGTTAGGTCTTGAGTTTAACCAGGTGTTTGCTAATACCAATACTTCATATGAACCAGATGAGGATGGTAGGAGTTCGGGAAAAACTGGTTCAGATATTGAGCGCATCTTAGCCTTTGATGCGATTGGCAGAAAGGATCCAGTTACTTACCAAGAAGATTGGGAGAGTGTATTAACTCACGCAAAGTCAATTGAAGCCGAATATATGGACAAGGTATACCGTGAAAAATTAACTGATATGCAATACCAAGTTACCCGAAATGGTGCTACAGAACGGGCCTTTACTGGACTTTATGACAAACATTTCATCAAAGGAAACTATTACTGTGTATGTTGTAATCATCTGCTATTTACCTCGGTTGGCAAATACAACTCAGGATGCGGCTGGCCCGCTTTCCACACTGAACACAAGGCTGCACAAATACTGCGAGTTGCGGATTATACCCATGGGATGGTGCGAGTGGAGGTGAAATGCTCAAAATGCGACGCTCACCTTGGACATGTGTTTGAGGATGGTCCCCGGGAACATGGTGGAGAACGATATTGCATTAATTCAGCAGCATTAATTTTCAAGGAGGAATAAGTAAGTGGTAACCAAAATAAGACGATATGTTGAAACAGACACAGGTCATAGAGTTCCTAATCACAAAAGTAAGTGTCGTCACCTACATGGACACAGATATCGTTTTGAAGCGGAGATTGAGGGCGATGTCGTCGAGGTGACTGGCGTATCTGATGAAGGTATGTTGATGGATTTCTCGGATATAAGTAAAATTCTGATGCGTGAGGTTCACGATGTTGTGGACCACGCTTTTGTCGTCTATGAGGGGGATAAGCAAGCGAGAAAAGCATTAGAGCATATGGGTAATGAACACAGAACGGTTGTGGTAGATTTTATCCCAACTGCTGAAAATTTTGCTAAGTGGGCATTTGATCAAGTAGAGCCTCATATAACCTCAACATATGGCAATAAGTTGAGATTAGTTGCAATGCATGTCTGGGAAACCCCCAAATCAAGGGCTAGTTGGCACAAGTAATCTACTCGATTCTCCGCCGCCGATCTTTTTTCCAGTTTTCATCATTATTTGCAAACTGTAGAGAAGTTGTTGCATCGATTAGTCCACCAATTAATCTCGTAACCTCATCCTCTGTTGGTGCGGACATCATAACCATACGAGTTAATGAATTTTTTATGCTTGATTTTCTTTCCTTATTACCTAGACATGCTGCGCTAAAATCTTGGACTGCCTTAAGAAAAGTCTCACGCAATTGAGGCGATATAGATTTATCCAACGGAACAATGTTCGGTAACCCAGCGTCATTGCCCTGCTGTAGCTTGACTCTATCGGAGTGTAATTGATAGAGGAAGGCGTTGATTGAGTGGGACAAATTAGCGATTGGATATCCCTCCCATGTCGGGAGTGTAGTTAAGAAGTCACAAGCCTGTAAATCATCAGTTGAAAGGCCCGTCCCTTCGCCACCGAATATTAGTGCAATCTTACCACTATGTTGTTCGAATTTATTTGATAAATCCCAGGGAAAGCAATAGTGTCTAAACGATGTTTTTGTCCCGACTTCGCGCTTACCTGACGTCCCAACGACCAAACCACAATCACTTATTGATTCAATGAGCGTGGCATAGATTTCAACATTATCGAGTATATCACCTGCATGCTTTGCGCGATTGCGTGCTTCAACATCATCAGGACTACAGTTTGGATTAACCAACCGTAATTTATTGTAACCATAGTTGAGCATGGTTCGACAAATCGCCCCTAAGTTGCCCGGATGCGCAGTATCAACACAGATTATTATCAACTCATAAGTCGATGATGGTAGAGGTATATTTTTCCTGTCACCCATAATCTCACCTTTGGTAGAATTCAACTATCCACCTAGGATCACAGGGCTGATAGACAAAAAATAGGAAACCCCCTGCTTCTTTATCGGCCATAACAATTGAGCGTTTGCGAATAGAGTGTTTATTTTTTAAAAAAACAATCAACTGTTCGAGCTCGAATTTGTCCTCGCTATGAATGCTGACTGGTTGCCTATCCCAGTCAACGCGCACTGGCATGGGTTTCAATCAACCCTTCTTTGACGATATCTTGTTACATAACCGGCAATCCAGTTGCGCAGTTTCTTAGAACTAACATCGGTTAATTGTGAAACCATTATTTTGTTGTGGTCGAAATCGTCGGTAAATTTGTCGCCATGTTGCTCTACTAGGGCAATCGCTCTTATTTTTATGAAACTAGGTCTGATATTTCCCATATTAATCACTCCTCAAACAGTTTGACCTCAATCGGTATATCTGGTTCATCATGTCTAATGACTTGTAATCTGATTTTACGAGGTGGGTTTTCGATGCCTCGTGACCATATTTTTTCGTTAACAGATGGGTCGATCCAAACCTCTTCATCCTCACGGACCTTTAGGTGCTGGATAACGTGGTCTTTGATAATCTGTATTGCCCTTGGTGCACGCTTGAAGCGTGTAATGCTCCATGCCTTACGTAAGGGTACGATTAGTTCGGATTCATTCGGTCTAGCCACTTAATTCACCTCTGCAATTTACTGCGTCGCCAATGATGTCGCTTAGGATGGGATACAGTATTTCGGTCGGTCTTGAGCATGACCCATACAGGGACACGGCGGTTTTGCTTTGTTGCCTTCATCAGGCGGATTTTTTTTGCTGCTGGTTTATTTCTTGACATATCGAGCACCTTCTCAGATTCTTCTAATTGACGCATTATTGCGGCTCTTGGAATTGGATGCCAGTAGTGACTTAAGCATATCATCAGTCATAGGTGGCGTGAATTTGTGATTGTCATGTAAGCCAACAATCGTTTTTTTGATCATTTCAGCACGTTCCGGGGTAGCTAATGATATTCTAGCGATTCTCGCCCGTGCTTCATTCGTTAACAGATGCTTAATTGCGTTAGAGACTGCTTGGTTCTCAGCATTTATTCTCTGGCTTTCAATTTCTGCATCCGCTTGGGCTTTAGCTTGGGATTCAAGTTGCGCTTGGAGTTCAAGCCTGCGTTGTTCACGTATAGCAGAGAGTTGGTCATCACCACTTGCTGACATGATAGACAAACCCCCACTTCCTCAATATTTTGCCAATCCCGGATACATTTCGTTGGCCTCATCACGGCAGGAATGTGCAGCTTCATCCAACAACTTTTGACCAGCTGAAGTTACTCTTCGTCCAGAGTAGAGTTGTTGTTTGCCGTCAATTGATTCAATCTCTTTGGTTGGAACTAATTCGATCAAGCCAGCAGATTCCAATTGCTGCATAGCAGTCCTAATTATGTGCCGTGATGCAACTCCCGGCGTGTTTGGGCTTGACCCGTTGTTTACACTGCCACCGTAATCTTGAGCAAGACTAGTCACACCAATTGGTCCTTGTTTGGCTACTTTTCGAAGAATCGACGCAGCTCTAACCGACCACCAGTTGGCTTGTGTTGGCGGTCGCTCACGGTCGGCGCCGGTTTTGACATAGTCAGACCAATCTGGTTGCTCTATGTCTTTAATCGTGGACAATTTGTCTGCCAATGCTGGGATAAGCATACTAGCGGGAATATCATAATATGTGGTCATGTAACAACACCAAGCAAGATTGCGACAAAACTCCCCTATATGAATGAAACGGGTGCTTATGTAGCGCTGTCTCATGAAAATTATGCTAAATGCAAGTATATTTGAAGGGGCAAATGTAGCCCAAATTATGCAGAAGGCATTAGCCCAAAATCCAAATCTGCTAAGAACCCTTCTGGGTCTGTCATTTACCCTGATTTTTCTATTAGGCTATGCGGTGTACGGAGCCACAATCTCTCCGTCGTATTATCTCTACACAACCGAAAGCGAAACCACAATTAATGACAGTGCAGAACCAGTCAAGTTGTACAATGATGACACTAATCAAACCAACTGGCGGTGGACTTTCACTGCCGACGGCGATAATTTGACGTGGGTCAACGTAACGGCCGGAGGATTATCGAAAGATGCAGTTGTCAAGCTAACTAACTCTGCAGGATTATATAGCCACAGCAAGTTAGGCGACCCTGATGCGGAAGACTTCGCTTGTGAGGACTCTTGCTATCTGAATAAAACCCATGAACTAGTCAGCGAAGATGGTGGCTATGACGCAATAATATCGATGACTACAACAGACCCGGGGAGAAGAGATAATGGCACAGTATATGCTAGTTCATTAGGTGAAGCAGAAACCAAAGCCCGCACCATCGTCGAACACTTTCACTCACCAGCCGTGATAATTGTTGAAGTAATCGAAAATGGTAATAGATCATTTGCACCAACCATCGCACTAGAAACAGTGAACGAAGATTTTGCAGAAATCTCAGTGTTTTCTGTTGATGCAGGGACTGAATTTCTCTGGGCTGTGGCAGCAGTCGTTGGATGCTTTTCAATGATATTGATTCCCTCATTTACTGTCTACTTTGCGGCCAGGGCGAAAGAACGCAAGAACGAGTTGAAACTACAAAAAGCCGAACAAGCTGTTGATGACTCTGTGGCAAATGATGCCGACGCCAATTAACTCATATAGATTGCAAGTCTTGACATGTTTGAGCGGCGTATGAGAATTTATGCTTCAATGTTAGTCTTGCTGTTATTTGTATTGCAGCCCATACCTAACGGTAACTTGGAAGAGGAATCAAGTAATGTAAGTCCCGCATTCAGTAAATCGACTGGAGTTGATTTGACGGTAACCGAAATATCATACTCATACACAAATCCAACCGATCAGCAAAAATATCAGATGTTTTCATCAAATCACCCTATTCAAAATTTTAACAAACCAGAGCAGCTATTTGTCATCGATGCGATGATTGATACTCCAATAAATATCGAGGTAACAGTGCAAAATATTGGTAACGCTAATTCGCCGGGTTTCGATTTAACACTAATCGTTAGTCACAATGAGTATCAAAACTTTGAGATCGCTAATTTAACCAATCAAATGACTAGTATCAGGGCAACAAGTAGTGCAATATCGACATATACACTGACACCATCTTATTCCGGTAATCACACAATTAGTATTACACCAACGATGTCAATTATTGATGACAACCCATCAAATGACGAGTTAATTAAAACCTTTACAGTTGGAAGTCATTATTTCAACTGCGATGATCTTAGTCTGTGGACAGTCGGTCAAGGTTGGGGAACTAGTAGTGAAGCAGCCCTATCCCTTGGTAGTGCATGCCACATCGGGAACGGTCAATCTTCAACCTATCAACCAAATCTGATTTCAAGTCTGGTGACCCCTGTAATGGACATGTCCGATGCTATTTCTAACCCAACACGAACAAACGGTATTGCCTATTTCTTTACAGGTAGTGTCGCTAGCGGTGACTCAGTCAAAACCTATAGCATGAGCCCATCAAATTCATGGGTTGAACTAGTTAGTATATCAGGAACCATTGACAATGACTTTTCTGACGGATCAGATTGGCAAACTGCTTCGATTAACGACGCAGGCATAATCTCGCCATTAATCCCATCACCGCAACAAAATTTTCACGCCAATTCGCAGTTTAGGTTTGGATTTTCTAGTGATGCCGTGACCAATGATATTGGGTTATGGATTGACGACATTGTAATCGTCTATGATCAGAAATTGAGAATTAGCGAATATGGAATAAACGCCGTCGGAGTGAGTGTCGAAGGGACGGTACCAGAATCATGGGGTAAAGCAACAATAGAATTAACCAACACGGGAAATGTTTCAGAAACTTTCACACCAACATTAAGCAACCTACCAAGCGAATGGCAGTATTATTTCTCACAAACCAGTGGTGTCAGTATCACCGAAACTAACGGTATCTATCTCGAGCGAGGACAAACTAAAATCATCGAACTACATTATCAGCCTGCTGCCAATGTAAATCAGGGGTTTTACCCCATTGATTTCTCTGCCAATAGTAAGACCCATCAATCAATATCTGGCTCAATCGCGATTCAATTAGAGGTAATACCCGACCGAATACCTGAGTTTTTGCCTATGGTGGGGGTAATCAGGTGCGCTCCCGGTTCGACATGCGTTACCACCGCCTCTGTGACAAACAGTGGTGGTGCCAGTGATGTCTTTTCGCTTTCATTAGACTACACAAATTTACCTGTTGGTTGGAGCGTGTCGCTTTCTTGGAACCAAGCGACAAGCATTCTTGTTCAACCCGGATTTTCCGTTCCAATTATGCTGACTTACACCGTTGGATCTGATGCTGTGCCCGATTCTGTGGGTGCCTTTGACTTAGTCGCAACATCAGAAAATGACTCATCGAGAAGTGATAGTTTAACCATTGAAATTGTTGCTAGCATGGTGAGTGATGCATTGGTATACCCTGATATTTCACCCAATACTAACCAACAAG
>DUKK01000195.1:7004-10288 GCA_013329355.1 Candidatus Poseidoniaceae archaeon
CCCAATACTAACCAACAAGCCGTTGCACCTGGGGAGTCAACAATTATTACTTTTGAGGTTGTAAATAACGCATCCGTCCAGGATATTTTTGATACCAATGTAGAGTTTGATTCCGCTAATGATTGGATCTTATCAGATATTACTCCGGCAAAACTATACCTTAATGCCGGCGACAGAGGAACTTTTAGCGCAAGAATCACTGCGCCTAATACCGCTCAGGTTGGAGATGATTGTCCGGCCTACTTTGCCTCCATCATTTCACAAAGAAGTGGTGATAGATTTGTTACTGTCAGTATTGATAATTTGTTAATATCACAAGTCAACAATATCAAACTAGATTGGTTACAATACCCAGAAGAATTAATTCCAGGTGAATTGAATATGCTCCCCATCCGACTAACTAACCTAGGAAACGGCCCCGTTCCGGCAGTCATTGAATTGTCTGGTATACCAGAAAATTGGGGCGTATTTTACTCTGGTCAAGATGATTCATTTTCGAATATTATACAACTCGGAGAAATTTCAGAACTGTCGGCGCAAAAAGATGTCCAAGTTGGGATTCAAGTCCCTAAAGGAATCCCTCATAGTTTACTATTCGATATTGAAATACGTGCTATACCCAATCAACATGGTGATGATATCGATTTGACTGATAATTATATTTCAGCAACATTGGTTACAAAAAGTGTTAGGAATCTGAGCCTTTCTATTACCTCGCAAATTATTTCAGCTGGAATTGGTAATAGCACCTCTATTAGTTTAGAACTACAGAATTTTGGCAATGTCGATGAACAAGATTTACAGATACTAGCGAGTTTGGGCAGTGATGATTACCTCACCCCGTTTGTCGCATACCTATCGATAGGGAATACCGGTTTAGCATATGACTTAAACAAATACCATCCACTAGTATTAGAGAAAAATAGCACACGCGCGGTGCGACTTGACATTGTTATACCAAGTGATATAGACATTGGAAGCAATATTGATTTTGATTTTACTTTAATAAGTACAGGCAATGAGTTTGAACCACTGACACATCGAACCAGTATAGTCGTAGATTATGTTAGAGAAACAACGCTGGGCCTTAGTGGTAACAATTTGCCGATTACCGATGATTTCGGTTATTTATGGATAAACATCTCGACTATTTCCACCCTTGACGAGAATTACCAAGTTACATTTTCACTGCCGCAAAGTTGGGGATTAATCTGCGATTCTGAGGTTATTGGCGCTGATGGGCTTTCGGTAAACTCGGCAATTATTTCCTCTATATACCGTGAAAATTTGATTTTATGTGAGATAATTAACGATAGTAACAACGACCTAGGAAGCGTAAATGTAACGTTATCAGACTCAACCGGGAACATAATCACAAGCAGAAATGCTAGTTATCAGTTCGTATCAACCACAAAGGATTCTACAAGGATGAATGTTTTGCTTATAGGTGGAATAGTAAGCATCTCTGGCATCGTGGTAATTTTATCGATTATACTACTATTGCGACATAATAGGAAAGAAAATGATGATGTCATTGAGATGACACCACAAATATCCGGACCGCCGATATCTGGGCCGCCAATTTCAACCACAAATATTCCCGTGCACACACAATCAGTTAATCACAATGCAACTAATCAGGTTAACGAAATTCTCACCGATCCACCAATACCAGAAACTGGGCTTCCACCCGGGTGGACAATAGAGCAATGGCAGTATTATGGGCAACAATATTTAGATATGAACAAGAGGCAATAGTGTGGCAGAATATCCAACACTCTGGTATGCCTTATGGGTGATAATATCAATTTGTGGTGTATTAACTTGGTACCTGAGGAATTTCACGCAAAGGGTAGAATTAACCAAACTGTCAGCGTTCACTGGGGTCTTTGCTATGACTACGATGCTACTATGGACATTAATTGACTTTTGAGGTATGTAAATGAGTATAGCTGGTGTAGAGAATCATCAAATGTACGATAAATATCCTTGCAGATTACCGGTATGGTGGGGACACTTTGGTGATGTCGGGGTGAAGCCGGACATAAATGGAATAAGTGGAAAGAAAGTAGTGCTCAGGATAGAAAAGAAATTTACCAGATTCGAAAAGTTACTTGCGAAATTATTTCGCGCTCCCAGAGAGATACGGCGCCCACTTGATGCAAAAAATAGTATGCTATGGCAACTATGTGATGGGAGACGGAGTTTTCAAGACATTTGCACAATTCTAGATAACCTGTTTCATGAGGATATTGCACCCGTAATTCACCGAACTGCAGCAGGCATAAATTTACTCAAGGCCAAGAATTTAATGACGGTGCTGGATGAAGAATTCACCGGGAAATGGCAGACTAATAAAGGGATAATTCCGGAAAATCAGGTTCTCTTGCCATTAGATGAAAAATTAAACATTACATTAGGAGAGGAATAACACTCACAGCGGTTCCCAAACTAATCGCAGGCCAATACCATCGCTGCGCTTAGTTGATTTTGCTTGCCCTCGTGCAGAACTCCTTGTAGAATCACTCTCTGTGAACCAACTTCCACCCCTGATACAATATGCGCCGGTGCCGTCTAAAAATGGTCTCTGGTTTGAATTAATTGTGTAATCCAGTCGGTAATTATCTTGACACCATTCTGAAATCAGTCCATACATATCATGAAGTTCCCATAAATTTGCTTTTTTCAATCCAACTTCACGAGTCGAGGCACCAGAATTGCCTGCGTGCCATCCGTAGTCATCCAAATCCCCATCAAAATTTCCAAAACTCCACTTCGTGTCAGTGCCAGATCTAGCACAATACTCCCATTCTGCCTCTGTCGGTAATCGCCAAATTCCATCTAACGACAGTCTGGGCTCTGCGTTGTGTGACTCGTTCAATTTATCGAGAAATTCTATGCAATCTTGAAAGGTAACTGAATCCACAGGCCGCAATCCTGAACTCCAACCCTGCTTGAATTTCGACGGATTGTAACCCATTACGGTCTCCCAATGCATTTGTGTAACTGGACGTTGACCAATGAAAAACGGCGATTCGATTTCAACCACATGGTGTGGACATTCGCGTGATAATCCATCACCAACAATGTCTCCCATCCTGAAGGTTCCTGGCTCAATTAGAATGTATGTTCCACCAAAATTGTCCTCGAACCTCGGCCTTGACAATAAGAACACCCACTAAGATAATTTAGAGGTATTTTCCAATACCGACTTTACAAGATTTTCCAGCCGCTCTTTGATCTCTTCCTCAACTAAGTTTCCGTCCTCATCAAATGCTTGCTTG
>DUKK01000083.1:0-1003 GCA_013329355.1 Candidatus Poseidoniaceae archaeon
GAGATTAGAACCCAAGTAAGCGGATTGTTACAGATTGAAGCAGAATTACAAGAGATTGTGCAGTTGGTAGGATCTGATGCACTACCCGTTGACCAGCAACTGACGCTTGAAGTTGCGAGAATGATTAGAGAATTCTTCTTACAACAGAACGGTTTCCATGATGTCGATGCATATTGTGATATAAACCTACAATACAAGATGGCAAAAGCAATTCTATCCTTCCAAGAGGCAGCAAAATCAGCTATGGCTTCTGGTGCACAGCTAAATGATGTGGTCAACGTGCAGTCTCGAACGGATCTGATGAGAGGCAGATTTGAGAAAGGCTATGTCGATGAAATAGAAGATATGGTGAAGAAAATGACCGACGAAATAGCGACTACTGTGGAGGGTAACTAGGAGGAATTATCATGAGTGGAAAAGAATACAGAACAATTACTGATGTCAAAGGCCCATTGGTCTTTTTGAATAAAACGGAACCAGTTGCCTTTGGCGAGATTGTCGCATTAAGATTGGCCGATGGTTCGATGAAGAACGGCCAGGTTCTTGATACGTCTGACGAACTTGTTATCGTTCAAGTGTTTGAGGGAACTGCTAACATCAACCGAGAGTCCGGTGTAACTTTCATGGGAGATGTGTTCAAACTCCCAGTAAGCACTGAACTGGTAGGTAGGATTCTAGATGGTGCAGGCAGGCCAAGAGACGGTGGCCCAGCGATCGTTGCCGAAGAGAACGCTGACATTATTGGTGCCGCAATCAACCCATACAGCCGACAAAGCCCACACGATTTTGTACAAACTGGAATATCTGCAATTGACTGTTGTACTACTCTCGTACGCGGACAAAAATTACCAATTTTCTCGGCCTCGGGTCTACCACACAACGACATTGCTTTACAGATTGCCAGACAAGCCAAGCTCAAAGACTCAGATGAAGAGTTTATTGTGGTGTTTTGTGCAATGGGCATCACAGCAGAAGAATATAATTTCTTTAGAAGCGACTTAGA
>DUKK01000083.1:1393-3817 GCA_013329355.1 Candidatus Poseidoniaceae archaeon
ATTACGCCAAGACTAGCACTAACCGCTGCAGAGTATCTCGCTTTCGAGAAAGATTATCACGTTCTGGTTATCTATACTGACATGACAAATTACTGTGATGCCTTGAGACAGATTGGAGCCGCACGTGAGGAGGTTCCAGGTCGTCGTGGGTATCCAGGTTACATGTATACTGACTTGGCTATGCTTTACGAGCGTGCAGGTATTGTAAAGGGTAAGAAGGGTTCAATCACCCAGTTCCCTATCTTGACAATGCCCGGTGATGATATTACCCATCCAATTCCAGATTTGTCTGGTTATATTACAGAAGGGCAGATTGTTATTTCCAGAGAATTGCACCAGCAGGGCATCTATCCGCCAATCAATGTATTACCTTCACTGTCTAGGCTGATGGGTTCATGTATCGGTGAAAAGACCACACGTGAGGACCATAAATCAGTATCTGATCAAATGTATGCGGCGTATGCGCAAGGCAGAGAATTGCGAGGTTTGGTCGCTATCGTTGGTGAGGATGCGCTGAACGAGCGTGACAAACAACTACTCGACTTCTCTGGAGTATTCGAAGATAAATTCCTGAGGCAAACCAGAGATGAAGACAGATCGATTGACGAGACTCTTGACTTATGTTGGTCATTAATGGCTTCTATTGACACAAAATACCTTGTCAGACTTGACCAAAAGTGGATTGAGAAATACGGGCAGTAAACGAGATAATAGGAGAGATATTCATGGCATTGGACATAAAACCAACCCGCAGTGAATTGATTAAACTTAAAGCTCGAATAAAGCAAACTAAGAATGGATACAAACTACTCAAAATGAAAAGGGATGGTCTGTTCCATGAATTTAGACAATTATTGGCAAACATGATTGAAGCAAAACGTGATTTGACCGATGCTTATCGATTAGCAAAACAACGAATTGATCTAGCAAATGCTATTGATGGCGGTCTAGCGGTTAGGGCAGCAGCAATTGCTAACAGTGCTCACCCTGAAGTTGAAGTTGAGCGTAGAAATATCATGGGTGTTGTTGTTCCAAGTGTTAGCGGAACGAACCTCAAATCGACCTTTGAAGAACGCGGGGTAGGATATATTGGCTCTTCTACATACATCGATGAAGCTAGTGATTCGTTCAGTGAACTTATCGAAAAAATAGTCACCGCCTCGGAAATGGAGGCAACCCTAAAGCGACTGCTCGAAGAGATTGAAGCCACCAAGCGAAGAGTCAATGCGCTTGAATTCAAAGTTATACCTGAATTAGAGGAAGCAAAGGTGTTCATTCAACTTAGACTAGAAGAAATGGAGCGAGAAGAAACATTTAGATTGAAGAGATTCAAGAATAAATGAGTTTCATTATTCTCAACGATGATTAAAGTAGGAAAGAACTACACCAGCCTATTGTGAGGTGGTTGTGTGAGTAGCGACATTGCAGAGTCTACCGGAACAACCGCAGACCGACTACCTAAAATCAATGCACATCGTGATGTTTGGGGTCAAAAAGAGTTGTTGGAGAGAGTGGTCTCTCGTTACTTCATTGTCAATGGTGAATTAGGGGGCACAAAATGGCCAGTTTGGAAAGTTGACGAAAAATCCTCAAGTGATGTTCACGATTCACTAGATAGCCTTAACCTTCACCTAGATAGTCTTGGATGGATGGCCAAACTTCAACACGGTGAACCATGGTTAGTTCAGGTGTTACCAGTTCCTGAACGGCAATTCCCCTCGATAAGAACTACCGTTGGATTTTGGTCGTTCTCTCTGATTACTGCGACTATTGCAGGAATGCTTTGGATTGACGATGCGAGACCTGATTCCGGCTGGTTCATGACATCGCTCTTCTTTGATGCGCTATTTGGCTATACCATACCAATATTTGTGGTCATAGTGCTTGCTTCATTCTTGCAAAAGCGACATGCGCAGAAGTATGGTTTGAGGGTAGGTCACTTAACCCCAATTCCAGATCCGTCAATTGCCTTGTTCTCAATAGGCTTGCTGCCCAAATCCCTACTTATTTGGCCCTTTGGTATACTGATTATACCCTCACTGCCTAGAATGGACGCAAGGCCGTGGAAAGATCGTGAAATGCTTGGGTGGAGTGCTCTCATTGTTCCTTCCGTGATGATAATAGTCGGAATTAAATTATGGATAATTGGGTTGTTGTTAACTCCTGAACTCATTTCAATTGGCTCAATGCAATATGTTCCTGAAATGCCTCTTATTGTAAACCTGCTTAGCCCGATAATAACTGATGGTGTCTCAAGCAAACTTGTTTGGGCTCATCCATTTGCTAAGGCCGGGTCTATGCTGTGCTTCTTTGGATGGGTTTCTTTGTTACCCATACCGACGTTCCCCGGAGGCAGGCTATTAATAGCCAGAACAAGCATGTCAGAGTCAAGAAACTCAACGAACCAGCTATTCTTATTTGCCA
>DUKK01000104.1:0-1633 GCA_013329355.1 Candidatus Poseidoniaceae archaeon
TGTATATGTATATGACTCAGTTTGACCATCGTTAGTTCTTGTCCCTGTTTTGAGAACCTTGAAGATTCTAGTACCCGAATCGAGTACTTCTCTAGTGGTAAAATCTGGGTCGATGTCAGAATTAATTATTTGGCCATCTGATGATTCTACCTGAATGCTGTATTCTTTAACCACATTGGCGGTATAGTCCAGCGAATTACCTTGGAAAATTGTCGAGATAGGAACATCAAAACTAGCCCTATCGTTATTCATCGATTTAGAACCAGACCAAACCTGCTCTCCATCGACAAAAATTCTTGCGTCCGCATCAGAGAAACTTCCCCTAACTACAAACGAAATTGTGTCTTCATTCTCATCGATGGAGATTTCTGTTACCGCCATAGATGCATTGGTTGGCACAATCATGATTGCAGCATAAGGGCCGACAGCAATGATAAAAGCTAGGGCAATTGAGGTGCCGGTCTTTAGTGGTGATATTCCGCCAGTCATGCGTTGCGATTGTACAATCGAGCCAATACCCAAAGCTAGAACAATCAATACGACGATTAGACCAAAACCACCACCTTGAAGGGAGAAAATTGCTCCAAGAACGATTATGATCCATCCAGCGAGATTAAGAATCATCGGGATGTCTGGTCCATCTGGGTCACCTTGGTTAGATTTTGAGTTTTTAACCGCTTGAATTTGGGGTTTCGCATCGGCCTTGGTCAGAAGCCCGTCTGTTGCTGATTTTTTTACGGGTTTTGGTTCAATTTTTCCAGTCTTAGCCTCGGTTGGAGAAGCTGTCTTTGCCTTGTCCAGTAGTCCACCCATAAGTCGTCCCCAAATTATTGGACTACTAGTTTAAGTTATGAATTAAACGCATGCAAGCATCGAAAACACGAGTTTTCTTCTGATTATGCTGGGTTCACAGACCAGGAGCGGACTCTCGCCATTCCTCTTCTTCATCATCGATGTTGATGAAGCGGCGGCCAGCAACTGCTGCTGCGAGGGCAATCATAGAAAGCGCAGGAATGATTTCAAAACCTGGCAGGTAGATTCCTCTGACGTAGACTGTGATCATTTGTGACTCAGTGATGCAGCCTCCGTTATTGCAAGCAAACTCGGATTCAGCATAGAAATCTAGCACGTGGTATGCGTCACTCCAGCCTTGCGTCTTCGGGGTTCTAACTTTTACCTCAACACTCGCTGGAGTTGGAGTTGCATCTACCTGTTTCTTGACCGCAGGCAGAGTGATGGTAAATCCTGACTCTTCTAGGGTCTTGCGGTAGTTGTCAGTCACTCCTACCTTCATGAAATCAATTTGATTCCCTAGGTTGTATACTTTGAATTCAAATATCTTGTCTGTCTTTGGCATTAGTTGGACGAAAGGCTCAGTGGCTTCTACCTGCACAAGTGAATATTGCATAACGTTAACAATCATGTTGTTATTAGAAGAGGCCGAGTTTGCCGGCGGGAAACCATTGATTTCTTGCACAGTTGCTGAAACGGATAGTGTTCTTGCATCCATTCTCATGTATGGTGTAGCCCTCACAGACACTTGGAAGTCTACAGAATCGCCGGCCCCGACATACATGTCACCTGGGGCTGCAGTAGCAAGTCCGTCTGCTTGAACATTGATGCTGATTTTTTC
>DUKK01000104.1:2036-3315 GCA_013329355.1 Candidatus Poseidoniaceae archaeon
ATATTTGATGGAGCACAAGTTACGGAAATAGCCGCTGTTGGAGTTGGATTTTGTGCAGCAGCGGGTGCTGCTACAGCAAGCATCGAAAATATATACAAAACTAAGAGGAACGAAGCACGCTTTACAGTTGACACAGTCTCACCTAACATATCTCCGAGTTATGTGACCCTCATAACCATTTTGGGAATATGGCCAATATTGGGCCATAAATTAGCGATTGGTTTTGGTGGGCCCGAAGGGATTTGAACCCTTGACCGCCCGGTTATGAGCCGGGTGCTCTAACCAACTAAGCTACAGGCCCGTATCTTGCCCGTCAAGACGGTAAGTCATAAAATGTTCCAACTAACTAAATTGAGAAAGGGATGACTGGCTTGGCTTTATCCATTCTCTGACAGCCATCTCTGCCTCATCTCGGATTGACTCGGGGACAAATACCATCGCCCGCTCATTTGGCAGTGCTAACGAACGAATCATGGCTGAGTGCTCAGACGCATCACGCCCATCCTCTAAAATAATTCCTTGCTTGTATGGCATGTAGCCACGCTTAGATATTCTAGCATATAACACATTTATTTTGGCATCAAAACCACGCTCTGCAACGAATTCTTCCAACCGCTCTCTGACCTGCTCCACCATGTTGATATCCAAGGTTTCTATTCGCAGTGATTTGTGGAAATCCCTGCGTGACAGCAACTTGCCAGCATAAAGTGATAACATCTCATCTTCATGTCTTGACCAATCATCAAGCACCACCTTGATGTGAGAATCCGTAAGTTCGGCATATTCGGACGGCTGAAGAGAGTCATTCACCAGCATATTAGTTAGTTTGCTGTCCAATTCCAATTGACCTTTACTGGCGAGAACCTTGGCTCTCGACAGCATGCCAACCAGATAATTCTGCGTCAACATGTTGACTTTGTGAAAATATACTTGGTTATACATGTGATACCTAGTTACAAGATAAGCCTCAACAGCCGGTAAGCCCCAATTTTTGACATGAAAATGACCGTCATCACCGATTCTAAGCGCCCGAAATACTCGATCGATGTCAAAACCGCCAATTTGAGCGCCTGTGTTTGCCTGATCTCTAACCAAATAATCCATTCTGTCCACATCCAGTTGCGAGGCGACAATCTCTTTCATAAAATGTGGAATTGCTTGTCCAGCAAACTCATCCTTACCATCCATTATAGCAAACAGTCGGCCCAATCGGCCTTCGCCAAGGATTTCTCTGACAACACCACCAATCTCAGTTTCTGTCGATTCCAATAACAATCGA
>DUKK01000132.1 GCA_013329355.1 Candidatus Poseidoniaceae archaeon
GGAAGGTGGTCCAGTTGGTGGCCCAGATGGTGGCTTAGTTGGCGGTTTGGATGGTGGTCCAGATGGTGGTTTACTGGGCGGTCCGGAAGGTGGTCCGGTTGGAGGCCCAGATGGTGGCTTGGTTGGTGGTGTGGATGGTGATGCGACTGGGGGGCTTGCTGGAGGTGCAGTTGGTGTTTTTTCCGTTGTTGCGGCCTCTTGCTGTTGCTGGGAAACTGGAGTTGTTGGAGGTAAGGGCGGTGGTGTTGCGGCAACAAGCACATCATCTGCTGGCTGCGTATTACTTTGAGTGACCTGTTTTGAGAACGCCAGTAAGTCTGTTGTGGCAGCTATCTCTTCCTGTTTGCTTACCGGCTCAGGTGCACTGGGTTCAGCTCGGGATGGGGTTGGGGCTGATAGTAAAGCGTCGGCTGACTGCTGCCACGGAGGGATACGCGGAGCGTCTTCTTGTTCGCTGTCGACTGGCGCATTTCCGACGGTGATTGCTGTGGCTCCGCCAGCGGAGTTTTCACCAAAATATGAGGTCATTTTGATACTGGATGAGTCAATTATTCCGCGTTCTTCCACGTTCCCAAAGTCACCGAGGTCGGTAGTAAAAGCGTCAGTAAACATCCCAGTTCCAATGGCATTATTGTAGACTCGACCTTTCTCAGCGTGGTGGGTAAAATCGTGGTCATATGGGCCTAGATCAGCCTTAACGCTTGGCGATCTGAGCATAAATGTCCAATTACCCGATTGAAGACGGAATTCGAAGGTGAACTTTCTAGTCAATCCAGGCCCAAGTGAGCTTATCCCTTCATCCGATTCGACTTTTCTGCTATCACTTGTCTGAATAAAGATGTCAAGGCCACCAATCGGCATGGCTGCTTCATTAGCTACTTCGATTGTAACTTGGATAACATCTTCATCATCATCATCAATTTCCATGGATGCTGACACTAATCGACATTCCAGTGGCGGGGCTCGAGTATAGTGTTCATTGCTCATCTTAACCCTTCCAGACAAATGGAACACTCGGTAATACTTGAAATAGATGTCTGATAGTTCTTTACCTTAGTTTGGTTCTAGTTTCAACGGGTAGAGACCAATCGACTGCTGCGACGGTTTGATGCTTTTTATCTATTTTTGTCCGATATTCCGCTTCTTTTGACCGAGCATTTATTGCGTCCCTCAAACCAAACCACAGTGGACCAACTATTGGTAAGAGGTAGATTAGTTTACGAGCTGCTCTCGGGCCCCAATGATGCTTCGCAAGTATGGTTCCAGTATCCTGGACAATGGCTATTCTGAAGGCTCTTTGCCCAAGGGAGCGGCCGTATGCTTTACCAGTGTATTTCCAATACAGCCAGTGAGCGGTTAGCAATATAGCCCAGTTTGAACTGAAGAAGAGGATATATTCTGCACCACCTGAAAGCAACTCAAAATTAAGTAAGTTGAGGGTTAATTGACCGTTGGTCAGAAATGTCAGAACTATTGATATTAACAATACGTCCAGCATAAAAGCAGCAATTCGCTTCCATATCGGTGCGATTAACATTTCCTCCGGTGCGCTTGCAAGCACTGCCTGTGCTAAGGTACCGCCGCCTTGATGGAGGCTAACTGGACTCTCCGCCATACCTTACGCTTTGTGACTTACCTTGTCAATCTACGCATTAGTCCTGTGACAGATGCCAAGCGAATAAATTACGTTCATCAACCCACTCAAGCCATGATTTCCACGTATTGTCGTGACGCAATGTTTTGGGATGACCAATAATGATTAATCCACGCCTTGCTCTTGTCAATGCTACATTTAATCTCCTTCTATCGCTAAGGAATCCGACCTCACCATTGTCATTTGCTCTAACTGCGGAGAACACAATCACCTCTTTTTCCCTACCTTGATAACCATCCACACTTTTAATTTCGAGGCCGTAAAATGGGTCACCTCGATCTCTACCACCGGCCTCTTGAAACAAGTCAGATAGGACTCTCACTTGTCCGTTGTAAGGCGTTATTACACCAATGTCTGTCGTCGTTAAGTCACCTGGTGACAGCAGATTTTTCACTACCGTCAAAACCTTGGCCGCCTCCGCATAATTTGACCTGCTACTGCCATCTTCATCTTGCAGTTCACTTCCTTCTACCGGAATAAACGCCATTGGATTATCCCAATCAGGCCAAATTATACCTGCCGGAGTTGGTCTTTGCTGGGGACTGCATCCATCTTCTAATCGATTTTCATAGAATCGAGCGCTGGGAAATTCTCTGATTACGGGATGCATCCGGTATTGCGTCGTCAGCATGTGAGCGGGAATCCCGCACTTGTTTAGTCGCTCAAACAGCGACTGATTTAGACCCCCTTGTTCGGCTTGCTCACTAATGACCGTTGGTGGTAGTTGTTTGTGATCGCCAACCAAAATTAGTTGCCGGCACCCCCGGACAATAGGAACTAGAGCGCTGGGCTCACTGGCTTGAGTTGCCTCATCAATTAGGACAATTGGAAACTTTCTGTTACCCAGTACGTGATGGCCAGCACCGATGGTTGTTGCACAGACTACTTCAGCACTATCCAATAGTGATGCGATGACGTTGTCTTCTAATCGTCTAATCTCCTTGAAATTATTTTTTATATCCCGATGAGTAAGACCCTTTTCTTTCCCTTTCAGTGAATTCAATTGTTTTCTTAAATCCTCATTTTGAGATTTGATGTAGGCTATTTCATCCTGCAGTGGGTGTTGGTCGACCAGTGCGTCTAAGGTGTTGGTTCTGAGGGATTCTCTAACCTTTACTGGCTTACCAATTCGAACTGCATTAACGCCGATGTCAACTAGCCCCTCGAGTAAATTATCAACTGCAACGTTTGATTCAGCACAGGCTAATATCGGTCCTCGGCCTAATTGAGCTAACTGTTTCAAGAGATGGACTGCAGTGAAGGTTTTACCGGTCCCCGGCGGTCCTTGGATAAGGCTCAGGCGTGAATCAAGCGATTGCTCAACGGCTGCTTTTTGCGAGTCATTCAATCTAACATCAATCTGACTAATCCCGCTTTGAGTCTTACCAGATATCTCTGGTGTTCGAGCGGCAGAGTTTGCGATGTCATGTAGGGATGCCAGGATTAGGTCACGTAGCGGAGTCCCGCCGTTAGATTCAGTGGAGTGAAAATCAATCAAAGCCTCGTGCATACGGTCGTGGGCAATCCTGTTAGCGCCTTTGTCAATCCGCCATCGCCCCTTTTTCAAATCCCTAGGTTTCTCGTTAACCACGACTCGAATCCTCGTCGGTCCGCGGTCAAGAACGATTCCTTCATACACCTTTTCTCCCCAAGGACGAGTTCTAGAGATCAAGACTATATCGCCGTGAGAGAAGCGATGCTGGGGCATTCTATTACGGTCTGATTGCTCGAAGACGATTATTGGGTCCCCGTAAAATCTACCCTGACTTCGGCAGGTTAAATCAAACAATGTCAATCCGGCGGCTAGTAATTTTTGTTTAGTCCATTTCTTCCAACGTTCCTCAACAAGGGCGGTCTCATCGTCGAGTTCAATTTTTATTAATTTGGTGAATCTAGTAAAGTGTTCTTGGCTTTTCTGCCAAGCAATAGGCATGTCATCTGATAGACTGATAGTATCAGGGCCGCGTTTTGGCACCGAATTATCCATCCTGCGAACAGAACCCTTCCTTGCCATGGTATTACCAATATCGCTCACCAAATGATAGTATTGATTAAATTGAATTATAATTAGACCGCGAAACCCTATCACTTAAACCCTCAAGCAAGCGCCAACAAAATGGTGGGTAACATGTTTGGGTGGCGGAAGAAAGATTCCACAGGCCTGCAAAATGTATGCCCGTATTGTGGAACTCCCAACGAAATTGGAGCCCAAGAGTGTAAACTGTGTTACTATGATCTAACCGTTTCAGCACGTGAGCAACCTATGGCGAAGCCTACTGCTGCCGAGGATGATATAATGTCAACTCTACTTGACGATGATACCAGCGAAGTTGATGACGAGGATTACGCAGTTGAGGCGGTATTATCTCTGGACGACGTTACGATTGAAGTCGACCAGTTCGAAGCCTCGGACACGGAGCAAAAGGATGAATTTGCGTTCATCGCCAGCAGCGGTCCTACGCTTTCAGAAGTACAGGACTATGCACCGCCAGAAGATGTTGAACTATCACCCGATGATGCACCAAAAAAGCAGGTAGAATTCGTGGTTCCGAATGCGAATCCGCTCGATGAAGTTGCAGAACCCGTTCATACTGGTCAGGGCTCATTATACTTCAATTCAGAAAATTCTACTGATGATTTAACCGGCTCAGTTGGCCCAAATAACATCCGTAATATGGAACCAGAGGTCATTGGTGATGGGCCATTGGAGCCACAAATCACACCAAATCTGGCCAACGCCAAAGAAGTAAGCGATGAGACGCCTGATTTACCGGATATCTTTGGTGAGGAAAATATTTCTCCAGTAGCCATTAAACAATCAGTAGTTACAACTCCAGAATTACCAGAGATTCCGGCCGATGATGTAGGTCAATCACCAGATGATACGCCGGATCTGCCTGACATCCCCGATAATTCAGTTGCTACTAATGATAGTGAAGCGACCAAGACACCTAAGGTATCACCAGCACCAACTCCTCAATTTAACGGAAGAATTTGGCCATGGCCAGCAAAATCTCCTTGGGACGAGAGACAAGTTTATCGTGAAGTTGTCGCAATGCTGGAGTTGATAAAGACGGGTAAACTTACCCAAACAGCACAGCAACTAGACCGGCTCGGACCCCATTTAGATGCTAACCTTGACATGTTAGCGCACATTGGCACCATCATGCGTTACTTGGGCCGTGAGGAACACCTGCAGTGGATGCTAAAAATGGCACAAACAACCTATCCGAATGATGCTAACGTAACAAAGGCGTTAGCTCATTTGTCGTGAGGCATCACCATGACACTCACTCCACAACTAGAGGTGAATAAGGGTTTAACCTTACAACCAGTTGATAAATCAGCGCTTAAACCCATCTTAAATGCGTTTAATGAAGACCCAGAATCAGCATATTCCGCACTACCCTGGCTGGATAAAAGCAAGGATATACGGCAACAAATCAGAGATATGCTGTTCGATGTCGAGAATCAGGCAGAGTCTGACGAGATTCATTTTTGGTCAATAATCGATGATAAAACGAATGATTTTGTTGGGTTGATTGGACTTGGTGATGAATTACAGTTGCTACATTCAAACTACAACCTTGGTTATTGGGTGCGCTCAAAGTACCGACGACGTGGTATTACAGCAGCCTGCGTCGATGTGATTTTTCAGTGGTTAACCTCAAGGCAACGGTTCTTTCGAATAGAGATTACCGTCCACCCACACAATGAGGCTGGCCTTGCTACGGCTGCGTCAGTTTGCCTTACTTGGGAGGGCGAATCGGTGCAGGAATTTATTGGCATTGAGATTG
>DUKK01000060.1 GCA_013329355.1 Candidatus Poseidoniaceae archaeon
CTCCACTACCAGTTTGGCGCAGTCAAGATGGTCAGATGAAGTGTATTGGCTCAATCAAAGAATTGCAAGAGGAAGTTGCAAAGGCCAAAGCTGCGGGCATAGAGAATCCAGATTGTCCTGACGACGTTGACTTACACCGACCAATAGTTGACGATTTTACCTTGCTATCGGATGATGGCAAACCAATGCACAGAGAACCATTCGTTATGGATTGCTGGTTCGATTCAGGGTGTGCTCCGTTCGCTCAATGGCACCACCCGTTCGATGGTGGCGAGACCTTCAATTCCTCGTTCCCAGTAGACTACATCTGTGAAGGTGTCGACCAGACAAGAGGTTGGTTTTACACTCTATTGGCAGTATCAACAACGGTGTTTGATTTACCTGCATACAAACGTTGTCTATCACTCGGATTGATTCTAGACGCTGAAGGTAAGAAGATGTCTAAGTCACGCGGGAATATAGTAGACCCATGGGACCACTTTAATCGCGAGGGGGCCGATGCAACCAGATGGTATATGGTCACAGCAGGTGCTCCTTGGAGTCCACTAAAGTTCGATCCAAATGGCGTCCGTGAAACCTATGCAAAGATGTTCCTAACACTGTGGAACATTTACAAATTCCACGCTGACTATGCCGCATTAGATGGTTTCGATCCCGAAATTGATACTATTGAAGTTGACCAAAGACCACCGCTAGACCAGTGGATTTTATCCCGCCTGGCTACGGTTGCTAAAGGCTATCATGAAGGTTTCAAGAGCTGGAATTATCACAAATCGTGCCGAGAACTTGAGGACTTTGTGGTAAACGATTTATCCAATTGGTATGTCCGTCGCAGTCGTCGACGGTTGTGGGAAGAAGCTGAGAATACCGATAAGTTGGCGTGTCAACATACACTACACGAGGTCCTCACAACTGTTTGTCGCCTAGTTGCGCCGGTCAGTCCGTTCATGGTCGACATAATTTATCGAAATCTTACTGGAGTAACCGTTCATCAGGCAAATTGGCCACTTGGAACGCCGGGAAGTTTACCTGGTGCTACAGCTGATTCTTGGGACGAAAAGGCTGCCGAAGCGACTGCTACATTACCAACTCAAAAACTTGACCTAGAATCTCGAATGGCACTTGTTCGTGAGTTAGCCGAAACTGGACGTCGGATTAGAGTTGATGCAGGCCGAAGACAGCGTTTGCCTTGTGGTGATGGGTGGATTGTTTCTGGTCCAAACCTGGCAGAATATCACGATATATTAGCGGAAGAATTGAATGTTGAAAATATCTCAATAGAGACTGATTTAGACCGCTTTCAACAAATCGAATTAGCACCTAACTTCCGTGCATTAGCACCCCGTGCCAGGGGAGACGTAAATGCCATTGCTAGTGAAATTCGTAATGCCAAAAACCCAACGGCGATGCTTGAGCAAATACAGTCAGGGAATCTGGAGATTATGGGAATCGCTATTGAAGAAGGGGATGTTGAAGTCAAGCGAGTTGAGAAGCCGGGCTTTGCTGCATCAACCATCCAAGTTGGCCAGGGTGAAGACTCCTATCACGTGAGTTTAGTCCTTGATATGAATGACACTCCAGAATTGCTGTCAAAAGGCCTAGCACGGGACATAACCAGGAGAATACAGGCCAAGCGCAAAGACCTAAATTTGGATATTGAAGCTACCATAGAATTGGAAATTTTACTTGAAAGTGCACCCGAATTATTCCAATCAGACCGTGACTGGATAATTAGTGAAACTCGTGCTAGTAAGTCTACTTTCCGTTTTGAGGGAGATGTCATTGATCCGAAAGCCGACCAATTTGAAGTCGATGGTGCAAGAATTTCATTCCTAGTTTTCTAGGGCACTAATCAACGACGCATTCAAACATGAGTGGTTATTCCTCCATCCATGCGAAGGATTGTGCTAGCGATTTTGCTTGCTTCATCAACCCTTTTGGCGGGTTGCTTTGGCGAGGGTGAAACCTTTGTCGAAGAAGAAATAATCGAAAATGTTTGGACAGAATACATTCTAATCGACAGTCAATCCCACGAGTCGCTTCGACCGTTCACAACCGTTGACTTGCGCACCAATCAATCAACTAATATGTCGTGGGCAGTTTTCGACGCATCCAAAGGTGGCAATTGCTGTGAACATTACTTGGCTACCTCTATCGAGGGACAGATTCTCAATATTGGCGGCGAATATCCGGTTTGGAGCCATGATAGGGGCCATGAGTGGGACACCTACATTCCTGAGGTGTTACCCGCAGTCGGGCAATGCGTCACTTTCATACCAACTAATCCAGGACAAGAGGGATTAGGTGAAGGAAGTATAGTTCAAGCCACAAATGGCGACATCATTTCTATGTCGTGGTTCCCATATCCAGGTGGGGATTTGAAACTAGACAAATTCTATGCGATCTTGTATGATGCTGATGATGATGAATGGAAATGGTGCTATAATCGTCTTACTGAGCCATTCTACGACCGTTCTTGGCAAGTAGAGGTCATAGGCCCAATTGAATCAACATTAGGAAGCGGCGATTGGGCTAGCATCGTTGTATCAAATTTCTGGCATCAGTCAATGAATGCTGGTGGCCAAATTAGCGTCGACGGCCTGAATTATTATCCGTTCCAATTCCCCGACCGCAGCGGTGGTGACCCTGAGGTTGAGCTTGATCTCAATTTCACCGAGGCGGATTTGCCAGCATACTACGATGTCAACAAACCTCACAAAGAGATGCGGGCCTTTCCCATGCCAAGTGGTGGATTAGTATTCCCTGCCTATTACAACAACGGCAATGCTGCGTTCATGGATACATCACTATCCTGGAATGAGCTTTATGTCCAATTCCCCAGTGAATATTGTCAAATTGATTCTGTCGGAGTAATCCACTGTGTTGCTAACACAGGCACGACCTTCACCCACTACCTCTCTAATGATGGTGCAATAACTTGGCAGAATTATACTTATGAACTCAATGAACAAGCGACCCAAATTGAAGAGTGGGAATTTCAAGCGAATGGTGAATTAGACCTGTTTGTATTGAATGTCCGATACCAGAGCTCTGCTGGACCTGATGTAGACACTGTCTATCACGTCAGAGGCTATTCTCAAGATATGTCTCCAGATACCCTGACATATATCGGTCAAGGTGATTTGGATTCAACATCTGGCGCTGGTAACGATATAAGGTTTGATTTCGCTTCACTGGCGATTTTAAATGATGGTGGAGTAGTAGTAGCTTATCACGACTCAACTGACCCAGACCCGTTATTTGCAGTCGAATTAATTCTACCACAATACTAACTAAAACATCTGCAAAATATCATCGAATAGTGATTTTGCATGGCCAGTGCTGCGCTCAACTAACCGCTTGACAATTAACTCCGGTGTGGATCGAGCGAGATGATTTCTTATCGGCGTTCGGTCAACGATTAGTTCTAAATCTGCATCGAGGCCTCTTGCTTCAATGCCGTCAACTCTGAAATCATCGACGCCGGACGCTTCGATGATGGCTGGCGCAAGGTGAGTGACCAACATCATACTGGTGTGCTTTTGTGCTCGTGCTGCCAGCAGCATACCGGCAATAATCCTCGCCCCTGCACCTGGTTCTGTGATTGCTTCAAGTTCATCGGCTAAAATTAATTTTGGTGTCGGATCACTTACGACATTTGCTAATTCAACCAAAGTCTGTTCCAGTGCTCCAGCATTCTGAGTGCCGCCAGCCTTGGCAAGAATATGGATAGCATCAACTTTGCCGATGCGAGCATTTTCAGCTGGGACGGGAAGACCCATATGTGCCAAAATGCAAGTATGAGCGAGTAGTTCGAGAAGTGTTGTCTTGCCTCCAGAATTAGCCCCAGTAAGTAGAGCTAGAGATTGTCTATCACCTGCTTGAGCCGCTTTGCCGATGCCGTAAGTTACTGCGTCTGGCTCGATACCGAGCAAAAGATGACGACCATTCTTTACCCATATTCCGTGATCGACAATTTGCGGCATAGTGCATGAGTAGTTATTTGCCCACCTAGCGATCGTCAACCACTGGTCATTAGTGATTAATGACCTTACAGCAAATTCGCATTTTGCTTTGAGTGGCCCTAATCTTTTGGCCATGTTGTAAACATGATCCGAACGCTGAGCAGTGATGCGCTTTGCTAGGTTCTCGTCAATTTTTTCAATCACTTGACGATCAATTTTTGCCGGCCAATCACTGGTAAATATCACCGGCGGACATTTTACGCCGCTGCCCTCCATGAATTCGGCTAGTTGGTTAACTGCTTGTTGCATTGCATTGTCAATCACGTGACCTGTCGCTTCCTTTAATCGGCGCTGGAACCCGCTACCATCAGCTAAAGCGTCTAATAATTCTGCACCTGAGAGCGCTAATTTAGCA
>DUKK01000158.1:0-3499 GCA_013329355.1 Candidatus Poseidoniaceae archaeon
TTATTCCCATGCCGCACCAATGCTAGGGAATAAGAGCGATTCTTTAGGCATACCGTATCTAAGTTAACGATTGTTCATGCACTAATTCCGCAAGAAAAACTAGACCTCCTGCTGCGCCTCTGATAGTGTTGTGTGAGTATGCACTGAATGAAATTCTAGTTCCGCTCAACACGATGTTACCCATGACAATCCCCATTCCGGTCTTCAAGTTGATTACTGGATCGGGATTAAGAGAAAAATTACTACCATCCGACCACAGGTGAGCGATTGGGTCAATTTTGTCAACAATGTGTATGGCATTGATTGGGCCACTCGGTAGGTTACTGTAGCAGGTCATCCCCTTTAATGCATCAATCAAAGTGTTGTGCGGTACGGCTACAGTAGTTTCAATCTCGACGAATACCTGATGGCCGTCTCGGCGCGCGATTCTCTGGCATGAGATACTGACATCTAGGCTAGCAGGAGTAATTTCCTGCGATTCGATTGTTCCGAGAACATGTAATAATTCAGCGCGGGTTTTTTCCGCCTCACCTGCTATCTCGGGGTTTACATCACCCGATAGCGCAGTCCTGTCGAACAGCAACTCCCAGCCCGCACCTGACAGTGCTTGTTCACTGCGCATTGTTATTGATTTGATATCACTGATTTTATTGATTGCAGCAACAGGTATCACCAGCGGTATCAGTGTACAGTTCGTTGCGCAATACTGCATGCTTGAGTGAAGGTGGTGAGGATTAATCTCTGGAATAACCATTGGAATTCCTCGAGCCCTTCGATGTGCACTAGCATTGGAAAAAACCGTGACACCAGATTCAGTCAAAGCCTTCTCGATAGAGAGTGCTGCAAATGAGGGGAGGCCGGAAAAGGCATACTTAATGTCTAAATCAGAGCATTTTTTTGTCAATTCTACTGAGTTGGCATCAATTATTGTAAGTTCGGGTAGGTCAGGGCGTGGCTCTGATAAACGCCATGGTACCGATTTCAGTGATTTTCCAGCAGTAGACTTACTTCCGGCAATGGCACATATCTCAAACATGGGATGTGCGACCAAGCGTTGTTGCAGTCGCTGCCCAACTAAACCACTTGCACCAAGTATAACGCATCTGACTCGGCTCATATACACCGGTTATAGTCATTAAATTTGATTGCTTGCTTAATCAATATCAAGGTTCCCTTTACCGGTTACTACTTCAACAGGGTGAGGGAATATTCGTCTGACTATTAGTTTCTTGAAAATAATCCAACCATCGACAATTGAACCTAATTTTGCTTCACCAATTCTACCTCGATAAGATATTGGAATGGATACGATGGTAATCTTCTCCCGCACACATGAGGCATACATTTCTGCCTCGATTTCGAACCTCATTGAGTTAAGTTTCAACTTAGCGATTGCTGATTTAGTAAAACCCCAATACCCAGTACACAGATCATTTGTGTTAACACCATACAAAGCAGAGGCAACCCATGTCAGCATATGATTGCCAAAGTAATTGACCCTCGTCATCGCACCCGGCTCTATTTTACCACGGAGTCTATCGCCGATTACCACTTCATTATTCTCAAGCATGGTAACGAAATCTGTTATTTCTGCTGGGTCATATGTGCCATCTGCATCTAACATCACAAGTGCATCTTTGTTCAAAGCTAAGAACTTACTAAACCCGGTTCGCATAGCGGCGCCTTTACCATAGCCAGCCTGTTTGATAACCTTGCAATCGTGTTGTTTGGCGATTTCAACTGACAGGTCTTTACTGCCACCGTCAACAATCCAAACTTCGGTTTTCCAGCCGAGCGTTGTAAGTTGCTGCCGAGGAATCTGCGGTAGAATCTTACGTAAACCATACTCTTCATCCAACGTTGGAAGCAGGACTACGAGATTCTTCATCGGTTAATACACACCCCCGTTAGTTTTGATGCCTTCGATAAATTAAACCATCAAACATCAATTTCTAGCCAGTGTAGTCTGATTCCGGTAGTATCCAAAACTCGGTCGCCACGACCGGACAAACCTGAGGGATTCAGCCAAGTACTCGAGGAAGTAGATTTATCCCATTCAATACCAGCATCGATTGTTGTATGAGTCATCTCTAATGTGAAACAGTGTCGATGCCATCCTGAACTACCGCTAGTTACTGTAGTTTGCTGACTACCAATCGACAAATAAAATTCGTCATGTTGTCCGACAGACTCGTAGAATAAGCATATTCTCGAGCCAACAAAGGCTGTTCTCTGTAATTCAAAATTGAGTAAAGAATTTGCTCCCTCTTCAATAAAAGCCCTGAGCTCACCGTATTGCTCGTTGAGGGTCTGAAACCTGTTATCTCGCCACGGATCTACACGAGCCTCACAGTTACCTATGCAGGAGTCAAAATCTACAGTTGCTATAGTTGATTGTTGTGAGTTGCCTGCGGGGTTAAATTGCCACAGCCGGCTACCATCGATGTCTTCAATGATGGTCCAATAACGTGATTCAGCTAAGGTCCATCCGATACTACCAATAGGAGAACTAATGGCATAATCTATACCTAATTGACTTATTTTTGTTGCGTTATTATACTTAATTGCGGAGGTTGCGAGCGGATGAATCGTCTCATCAACTAACAACAAACCTAGTGTTGGCATACTGGTGGTTTGGATTCTACTGGGAGTATCATAAATATGGCCCCAATGATTGTTTTCAGTATAAACTATGCTGTCTTTAGGTAATGTATCCAGGAGTTCTCGTATCTCGAGGTCTGCATGAGTTACCGGCCTTAATTCGTTATGTTGTGCGATATTTGCCGTGATAACATTTGCCATGATTATTCCGATTAGGACAGCAGCAGTCATTATTTTTGCTATTCTTTCATGCAGACAGGGGTCCCAATTAATCATTAACAATCCGCGCTTAGCATCCAGTGAATTAAGTCCAGTCGAGGGGCTTAACCACAACGCGCCCAGGGCAGCGAGCGGGATATGAAAGGCGTGCAGGCCCATAGAATACAAGGTGTATGATAGTAATGACAAAACCGGTATGTCTTGTAGTCCCTCAATCAGGTGGATTGATGTTAGCACCCACAGTAAGGCAATCCATGAGATGAGCATCCTTCCCTCAACAGTGCTTCTCAATTTCCAGCCAGCAACCATAGAAAAAGCGAGTAAAACCCCGTTGTAGGTCAACAACGGTTTACCTCCTTGCCAACCATATTCAGCAAACACCGCCTCATCCAACATCCTAGGAGCGAGAAAAATCACTGAGATTGCGGCTGCAATAGTGATTAGTATCGAACAGGCCAGCAACAGCCTGTGAAAATTTTCACTGTATTCGGCGCGTAGACTCAAACCAATTACAACATGAGCAATCATCAGTAGCCCGAGATAAATTGCTCCAGTTGGATGGATGAGAGATACGCATGAGACAGCAATGATAAATCCTCTGGTGTGATGGCTTCCACGAGTTGATGACGGCCTGAGTAAAACCAGCAAACCTACAACCAGTCCGAGTTGACTAGCCACC
>DUKK01000158.1:3800-5231 GCA_013329355.1 Candidatus Poseidoniaceae archaeon
ACGAGTTGACTAGCCACCGTTGGGTAACCTGAATCATAGACTTTAGCGAATATTCCAACACCAAGTGACATGGTAACTAGAAACTGACCGCCGGAACCGTGGTGGTCCATCGCACCTGCGGCTCCAATAACCAACACAGCGAGGGTGTAATGTCCGAGAAAAAATACCGCTCGACCTGAGTCGATGTTAGCAGCCTCTGACAGCCAGCTTGCTAGGGCCGGAAACGCCGGTGGGTATGTCCACGAACCCTCATTAACACCCGACAAAACCATGTTACCATGTTCCGATATCTGACCTGTTAGGACCGCAAAACCAATCCAATCAACGCCGAATGGTAATTCTTGGATGATGGGTAGCACCAGAATTCCAAGGGACAATATCATTCCAACAGTTATGCCAAATTTGTATCTGTTAGACTGAAACCATTGCTGAGCAGATGCTTCATCGGAGATTTCTTGATCTTCGCTTTCAAGTATCATACCGTGCATAACGGCCTCAAGTTTCTGCCATTGTGTCAAACCTTTTTCCTCATTCACTCGACGTTTCAAGTGGGCGATTGACAGGGTGTTGGCCAGTAAGATTACGGCAGATGCCAGCACCCAAGTCCACAGTCCACTAAGGAATACCAGTCCGCAGACACCGTAAATTAACAACAACCCAAGCGCCGGGCTGAGCATAGCTTTCCGCCACCCATCTGCTGCGCCATCAAGGACTCTGCACAATGCATAGCCTGGAACTAACGTTATGGCTAACAATATTAAGATAGCCACAAGCATACTCTACCCTAGAAGGTAGAGGTCTTGACTTTTCGGCCAATAATCAAAAATATGCACCGTTTAGACTGGTTGTGTCCGAGGGCGAGTTTCCATTTCATCCCATCGTCCAGTTGCCAGAAGAATACTGGGTTTTTGATTTTACAAAACCTAACAATACTGACTGGCAGTGTCCCTTTGAGTATCAGATTGGTCGATATGATGAACATCGGCCCGGCATGTACAACACTGAATTATTTGGCGGCGAGAGGGACCTGCATGTCGGTCTGGATATCGGAGCACCAGTTGGCACACCAGTGTATGCGTTTGCCGATGGAAAAGTCTTCAGCAAGGGTATCAACCCAGAAGCAGGCTCTTACGGCCCCACCATTATTACTGAGCATGAATTAAATTTACCCGAATCGGTAGGTTCTCGAGATTTCTCATTTACACAGAAATTTTGGGTTTTACACGGCCATCTCTCAACCGAATCACTCGATATGGTTGAGGTTGGCGAGTCATTTACTGTAGGCCAAATTATTGCTACCATTGGGCATGAGAACGAAAATGGTGGTTGGCCCCCTCACATACATATTCAACTCTCACTTAGTCAACCTGAACAAAATGACTTACCTGGAGTGGTAAGATTATCCGATCGTGAGGCAGCGTTGAAACTTTA
>DUKK01000089.1 GCA_013329355.1 Candidatus Poseidoniaceae archaeon
TCGTCTATGTAGAGCACACCCTTGTGAGCGCGATGAATTGCTCCCGGTTCGACACGGTCGTGAGCAGACGTTTCCATACCCCCAGACTGGAATGGATCGTGTCTGACATCTCCTAACAAGGAGCCAGACAAGGTTGCTGTTGCGTCGACAAACGGTGGCATTTCACTGGCATCATGTTTGATTAGCAATTTTGGAATACGGCTCTCATCAGATGCACCCAATCGACCACGGATGAACATATATCCGAACATCAGCAGGAAACCGCCAAACAGCAACGTAATTATGTCACCTGTTTGAAGAGTTGCAATTATGAGCAGAAAACCAATCGCTGCAAAGGCAATTAGAAGCATTTTCTGCGAACGTTCATGCTGTTGCCTTATTGCTTCACGCTGCAGCTTTACTATTCTCTCCCCCCGAGAAGCAGGAACGCACCTAATTCTGGGTTCGTTTTCATCATCTTCGTTTGGGTAAACTAACACATCCTCGAGCACATCTCTAGGCAGCAGTTCTGTCATAGATTTAGCTAGCATTGACTTGCCAGTTCCAGGATCCCCGATCATGAGCATGTGGCGTCTCTGTTCAGCGGCTTTGCGGATGACCACTGATCCGGTTTCTTGACCGATTACTTGGTCAACAAGGGTTTCAGGAATCGGAACATCCTCTGTTGATTCGAACTCGACCGATGCTATCCATTGCTCAACACCTTGATTTAGGATTTCATCGCTACCTGTGGGTTCTGGAGCCCATATTGTAACCTCGTCTTCCGAGGGTTCCAATACTTCAATATCTTCACCGGTCACACTACCCCCTTGCCCTTCTCCCCTTTAGGGGTTTAGAATGTTTTTCAATACAATAAAGAGTCATTTTTGTAGTCTGTCTAGATATTGCTGGCCGTAATATTCCCACTGGTCCATGCTCCATCCTGAAGGCAAGCCACCCGGTGGTAGTGGTGGTCCACGCTGCGCAAGTGGCTGTGGTATGTTTTGTGGTGGTGCTGGTCGAGCGGCTGGCTGAGGTTGAGTATATTGTGCCGGTTGGTATTGCTGTGGTTGGTATTGTGGTTGCAGTGGTTGTTGGAATATTTGATGAGTCCCACCATACATTGAATTTGCTACGACATCTCTTGCTGGCAAGGTAGTGTCGGCCCATTGCAAACCTCTGAACTCATCATTGCCACGTCCTCGCAGCAAGAACATGCCACCGAGTAACGCACCGATGATAATCAATGCGACTATGCCCATGATCATCATGGTATTCGAATTAGAATTTCCTGCATCGGTCACTGACGAGGAGGTTTGCTCCTCTGAACAGACCACTCTAGGATCTTGACAAACCAACTCAAGTTTGAATTCCGTATCAACTAGTTGTAATTGCAAGTCTGAATTGTCACTTTCTGTATCCCCAGATATCTGTTCATTGATACTATCAATTTGTGACTGCAATGTTTCCACATACGATTCAATCATTTCATCGCTTAGTTCAGCTGCAGGGGGAACTTCTTGAGTCACAATCCACTTCGGAGCCATTTCTGGTGGAGTTTTGTAATTGTTGTTTAGATTATCAACTCCGCTCATTCTTACTTTGAAATAGTCCCCATAGTTGTATGAGTTGCCCCTTGCTAAATTCTCACCTGTAAGGTCTCCGACCACTGGTATATTCATGGCGGTTTCCCATCCGGATGATGATTGAGTCATATCGAGTTCATAAACCCAAATACCGTCACAAATTCCATCTGCACTACAAGTCTGCCATGTCACTTCAATCGAGGTAAACAATGGCGCATCGTCGGCAAGGTAGAAATTGACATATGGAAGCAGGCCAACATAGAGATTAGTTGCTTCTACTACCATAAATCCAGTTTCTTCTGGACTTTTTGCAATGGTGAATATATCAGAGTCGTAGACTTCTATGACCGCGGTATACTCGTTTGATGAGTAGAGGTCAACAACTTTTATGCCAACATTCTTGTAGCCGATTTCGTCAAATTTCAACTTCAACATGCCAGTTTGTCGGTTATATTGTGCACCACCTGACTCGTCCGGTGAGGTTACAATCACCGTCAATTCACTGTCGTCGTTATCTACATCACTTACTAAGGAGGCCAAGTCAATTGAGGACTCAGTGCCGGCTTTGATTCTTAGCCCGTCAAATGGCGACATATCAACTTCTGGTGCATCATTTATCGGGTTTATATTGATGAGAATGGTTTGGTCTGAGCACTCCATGTCGACGTCGCATGCTCTAATGGTCAGTGTTGTTTGTCCTGCTGAATCAGTTCCAACGGTTTCAAATCCAAGAACGCCATTGATTATTTGTGAAGTGATGATCCCTGGATTTGTATCATCAACTAAATCAAAGGACAGCGAACTGGTAGAACTTGGTTGACCGTCAGCAGTCGTGTCAGTGATGTATGGTTGCAAACGTAGAGTTCCGTCAGAATCTGGCCCCTCTTCGTCGATGGTTTGGGTCGGCAAACCCAACCATCTTGGCTGACCATTTTCGATAACATTGAACTTCAAGGTTCCATATGGCAGGTCACCTTGGTTGCCATAGTCTCCACCATCATCAACGGTTACCAGGATGCTTTTCTGTCCAAGAGGGCACCCCTGAATTTCGCTGAATGCAAAGTTTACAGTTATGGATGTTGATAGAGGGTTCCATGAAACAAAATACTGGCTGTCTGATTCGATGATAAGGTCATAAAGCGGAGTTTCTGGATCAGTGATGTGCGGTGTCATATCAACTTCTGTTGGCACATCGCAAGTCACAGTAGGCACCGGCTCAGCAACGACCTGCGGTATACCATTAGCTAAACTGAAAGCGTTGGGTGTCACACGCCAAGCACTGGCTTGCCCGCGACCATCGATAGTTTTGGAGCGCAAATCGTAAGTTCCAGAAGGCATAGTTAATGATGGAGTCATTGTGTATTCTCTGCCTTCATTACTCGTTCCCTCATTGACAATAGTTTCGCCACCCGAATCTATGCTACCATCCCAAGTATTCATACCAGCAGGAGAGACTTCTAACTCAAAAGTCATGGAATGGATGGTGTCGACATAGTCATCTGCTCCACCTTTGGCAACTACGGTGAATATGGAGCCACGTTCAATTACGTTTTCCCCACTCACAGTTGCTTGCTTAGCCACAGGAGGTCTGTCATGGCTAAAGTCTTCAATAGCAATATTATTCCTTGAACTGCCGTCACCAGACAGCCCGCTCAGTCTCGCCCCAAAACCTGTTGACCATGCATTGGTCGGTAGATTTGTTGTATCAACGGATGCAGAGTGCGACATTGTTCCTTGAACTGGAATATTGGTCAGTTGCTTCGTTGAAACCACGATTGGACTATTTCCATCCATGTAGATTATTTCTAAATTACCTCCATTTGAGTAGTCCAATCCTCCAACATTGACGGCGGTTGCAGAGACTGTAACCTGGTCACCACGTAGGTAACCATCAGCGGATGCTGGATTGGTGAGGGTTACACCGGACACCGCAAGATCCATTTTTGGTCCCATGTGAGAATCCCCGGCCGCTAATACACTCCGATGGGTAGTGTGATCGCCATTTAGTAGCGCTGCCACTGTCAGGAAGTTATCTGCTGCGCTATGTCCACCGCCTGGTCTTACCGTAGAGATTGGCACTGACCATGATTTAGTTACTGAGTTCCCAGCCGAAATGGTGACAGATTCAAAGGCGTTACCGTTGTTGTTGAGTAGCCATTGCTTCCAGACGTGATGAGGGTTTGGCCCACCACCATCGTATGATTCAGGGGAGGTTTCCTCGGTAACTGCTGCATATATTGTGACGGTTTTAGTCCCTGAACCAGTGTATGATGCTGTAATGTCAATATCCATCATGTTGCCATTTTCTGATTGGAAGACCGTTATTGAGTAGTCTGCTGAATTAGCATCCATGTTACCACCACTTTGGTAGAAATTAGCAGTGTTAGTGTTGCTTGTGTAATATGAGCTGCTTGAGGTTGCGTCGCCCCAAACCATTGTTGGATAGTAACTCGGGTTGATGTGAGCTCTTCGGTTAATTGGTCCGTCACTTGGCCAACCATTGGATGCGGATTCATAGAATGAAATATATGTGTAATCCTCTGATTGACTGCCACCACCGCCATTGGTGGTATACAGGTCATGCATGGCATTGGATGCCCCATGACAAGGCCCACACCAGTGTGCACCAACATATTCAGTGAAGACTGTATGACCCGGGGACTGGGCCTTGCTGACATTGCTTTCTTCATCTAAATATGATGCTGGGGGGTTACTACTTTCGGTAACAATTGTTAGTGCTATGCTACCAAGAAATAGCGCCACAATAGTGAGCGAGATTGTCTTTTGATACAACTTCATGCTTGTGCCTAGTTCAAGGCAGTATATCAAACCCTCTATTTTTGGTTTATTTTCACAGATTAGTCACTTGTTAAGGAGTAGTTAAATCCAAGCAGCCTCAGCCGTTATA
>DUKK01000002.1 GCA_013329355.1 Candidatus Poseidoniaceae archaeon
AGTAGCCCTTAAGGGTTATCGAAAAATGCCGTTGGCTGAATGTTTGTCAACACCTTACGATGCCTTTCAGTGTCCCTTTTTCACCCATGGTATATGAACCTGCGTTTTTCTCTAAGGCGCCTCGCCAATGACTAAATTTAGGACATTTTATTGAGCGTCTTTGACTACATAAAACTGGGCATTAATTTGGAGTTTTACGGATGCTTAGAAAAAACCCTATCTAGCGAGATTTTGATTGCTATCCATATAACCCCAGAGGCTAGTCGATCTTGTTTACTAGGCTATGACCAATGGACTAAAAATCTCAAAATTGCAGTAAGAGCAAAAGCAGTAGGTGGAAAGGCAAATAACGCGGTGATGCATGTGATTGCTGAATTGTTCGGCGTCTCCAAAAACAACATTAGTGTAGTTGCTGGTCAAAAGTCCAGAACCAAGAAAATCATGATTTCTGGTCATGATATACAATTGATTAAAAAGGCATTGTCAAAGTCGTTGAGTTGATAATATGGCCAGTCAAAATCGCAATGATGGTAGTGGACTAGGTAATTACGAATTGCGGTTTGGCAACGCTGGACAAGCGATTGGTGAGGCTCGACGGAAAAATCGATTATACAACTGGCCAATCATCGTCGAGGGGCCTCGAGATCGCCGAGCTTTAGTTGCATTAGGTTTTGTCGGCCCGATCGAAGTGCTGAATAGGGGTTGGACTATCGAACGGGTAGTAGCCTACTGGTATGAGACCTACGGTACTAGAAACGAAAATACCGGTGGCGCCTCAGTCTGCTTACTTATGGATTGGGACCGAACTGGAGGTAGACTACAGAGAAAATTAGCCAATCTCATGCAGAGTTTTGATATGATGGTTGATCAAGATACTAGAACGGTGCTGCAAAAAAATCTCAAACCAGAAACAAGGGTGGTAGAATCGCTATATGGAATGGCCGACAGACTACGGTATCACATCAATATGGAAGATCGGTTTTCACAATTACAGTAGTTTATAAGAGCGTGTCGACCGAAATTACCCCATGAACAGACCACTAACCATAATGATGACCTTGATTGTTTTGACCCAAACCCTCGCTATTGTGAGCGCTCAAGAAGCGACACCAGGCGATATTGTTGATGAAGCATCAGCAACAGGCAGTCACGATAGTTTGGTCTCAGCTCTTAACCATGTTGCGTTGACCGAGACTCTTAGAGGTGACGGCCCATTTACGGTCTTCGCCCCAACTGACCAGGCATTCGCTGATGCCGGAATCAATCTCGATGACTATGATACTGACGAGGAAAACGAGACACTGAGTGACATATTGCTACATCACGTAATCATCGGAGCCGCTGTCGAAGCAGCGGACGTAACCGACGGCATGACCGCAGAAGCCGGTAACGGAGACACCCTAACATTCACCGTTGTCGAGGGCACGGTCTCAATTGGTGACTCGACTGTCACCACCGCCGATGTTAACGCCAGCAATGGCATCATACATGTTGTGGACAAAGTGATAATCCCTCCAACTGACCAAACTACTGATGAACCGGTAGACGAAGTCCCAGCTGACGAGACCCCAGTTGACCCTTGTGATGTAACAATCGGCATCGACGATTCCGGATATGCATACGACCAAGAATCAGTGACTATCGATGTTGGTGAAACTGTCTGTTGGAAATGGACAGAAGCAGACATGCCACACAATGTCGCAGAGATTGAGAGCATTGGCGATAGCACTAGAGTTGAGGGTGGAGTATATTCAGGTGCTGCGGCCGCTACCGTCGACTTCTCTTACACATTCAGCGATAACACCACATTTTACTATGCGTGTGAACCACATATCGCAATGGGCATGGTTGGCGAGGTCATAGTAGGAACCGGTATTGACGCATCTGATACCACCTCCGATAGTAAGGAATCCGAAGCTACTCCAGGATTTGCCGCAGTTGTTTCGATTGCCGCTCTATTTGGTGCTGCTGCGCTCCTCTCGAAAAGGGACTAACTAACCAGCACTCATGTAAGCAACGATTGTTGCAGCGTAAAGTAGTATTATCAATACTGACAATACTATGTTAACAATTGCAGCAATATAAGCCGCATTGGCAATACCTCGATCGGGGTGTGTCGGGATGCCATCAGTGATCTTCTTGGCTGATAAGGCAACGAAAAGTGCCGGTATCGATAATATAAGCCCGCCACAGGCAAATGATGCGATTGAGAGGACTAATGCAAGAATCGCGTTGGTTTGAGGAAACATAGCAAAATGAGTTGCTCCGAGTGGAATTTGTTGCGGAGATTGAACCTCACCAGTAATGACATTTTCCGCGCCCGGCATCACCCCTACTGCCTCGCCTGTTTCCCAAAACATGCTGTCAGACTCATCACCGACCATATTCATACCCGATGTAGGCGATCTAACGCTTCCCTGAATACTTTTCTTACTCTAATCTGGAATTCTGCAGAAAAATACTATGTTTGAACACACACTGCAGGATTCATGGCAAATTTAGCCACCAGCACACGTCGCTACGATATCGACTGGTTGAGGGTGATTCTGTTTGGCTTACTCATTCCGTTTCATGTTGGCATTGGAATCTATTGGTCAACATATGGTGAAAATGTTAATCCAAATATCACCAATTCAACTGATGAAGATCGTGAACTGTTGGCAGAAGAAGGCAATGATTACACGGCTGATTCAATCGATTTTACGAGTATGATCCTTCATTGGATGCATCAGTGGAGATTAGCAGCCTTGTTTATGATTTCAGGCATGGGAACGGCCTTCGCTTTTAGAAATCGCACCTACGGCATATTTCTTGTGGAGCGAGTGAAACGGCTGATTATTCCAATGTTTTTCGGCATGTGGACTACTGGATTTGCCGGTGGAATCATATTAGGCACGATTGATATAAATGCCGGGCTTAGCGGTGGTGTTGGTGCTTTTGCAGAATATATAATCTGGAGCTCAGTAATCTTCTGGGTGCCCATATACGGGAAGATTTACGCCCTCGGCCATCTTTGGTTCTTGTGGAACTTATTCCTATATTCTATGATTTTAACTCCGGTATTTCATTTTGTTCAAAAATATCCGGATGGGAAGATTGCACAACTCATGCGCTCGATATTCACAGTTCGTGGTGGTATGGGCATCATGTTACTACTACCAACTATGCTCACTCTAAGTGAAATTGTGTTCAAGCCATGGTTTCCTGGGTTCATGGGAATCGGCTACGAGTGGTTTTGGTTCTTCGGGTTCTTCCTGTTTGGTTACGCTTGCATAATTGCCAGACAGGAATATTACCACTTTATCGAAAGTCGTCGAACCATGATTACCTGTGTGGCTGGTGTCTGGACAATTCTGTTCATTTGGATTCGAATAAGACAACACTACGATGCAATACCATACATCGACGGTGGATGGATTTTCAACGGGCTCCTCCACAATAGTATGACTATGCTTGGCTGCACAATACACAGTTTCCATGCTTGGTTCTGGTGTCTCACAATCTTTGCTTGGGGCGCTCATTTATTGAACAAGCCAAGTGACAGTTTAGCCTATTTTAACCAAGGCGTATATCCGTTTTATATTGTACACATGCCGCTTACTTTCGCCGGCTTGAGCCTTGCATCAGAATTGGGAATGACAGATTACCCAGCAATAATCCTTGCCTGTTTATTTGTCACACTTACTAGTTGGTTGGCGTTCGAGTTGCTAAAACGCAGCCGACCGACGAGATTCCTATTCGGCATTAAGCCATTAAAGTCTCAAAAATGAACTCATTCATTGGGTTGTGAAGGTTGGTACGACCATAGTCTAGTTGTCACCATGGCCATAAGCCATATCTTGACGAAATCCCAGACTAAGAATGGTTTGACTCCCCAATCAAAGGCTTGATTGAAATCAACTGAATAGGATTCTGCTAACCATAGAGTGCCAAAGACGTAAACTGGAATCATTGCCAAATACCAACAGATCAGTTGGGCTTTCAAATCAACGGCGCCAGCTGTGCGAGAACGATCAAGACCCTCTGCAACCACCGCAGAAGCAATTGGGAACGCCAACAAATAGCCGCCGCTGGCAATCAACTTGCCACTGTCAAACAACTGACTGCCTCCATCCGCAAATACTGGCGCACCAACTGCGCCAGCAAATAGATACAGACACCCGGAAAAGAATGCATCATTGCGACGAAGATAGACTCCCGTCGCCATCACTGCAAAGGTCTGAAGAGTGTATGGTACTGGCGTCCACGGAACGGAGAACGCTACTTGGGCACACAGTGCTGTCAAACCAGCAAAAAAAGTGATTGAGATTGCTCTCTCCAGTACTGTTGACTGTTTTGAGGACAATACAAGATGCCATGTTTGAGGTTTATCCCAATAGAAGTGACTGAACATGTTTCCCGGCTAAGTTGGCGGTTTTTAGTGATTCAGTATCGACTTAGCAATTGGTGGCCGCCACCTACCACGGCGCCTTGAATGATCTAAAATATGCCAATATACGGTGGTGATTGCTGAATTTTCATGCTCGACGGCTTTTGTTAAATCGCCAGCCGCTAGGATAGGGGGTAACTGCCTCCAAGCGTGGTGGGCAATAATAGACAGAGGGAATATTGACAGTGCCGGGCCGTTAACTGGCAACCGCCACTTTGTTAACCACTCTCGCTGCATTAGTCCAACCCGCTGACAAGCCGCTCGAACCTGTTGCCAGGTATTTCCATTGCCTACTTTTACCCTAGTCAAAATAGAATCATTAATCGAAGAATCAACTATTATTCCACAATCAGCGAGCGGTGCCACCATCCATGGCGCCATGTATCCCGCAGGAGCCCTAAACCAAGGACGGAAGTTTTCGCCTGCAAAGCCAGAGATTCGTTGTATTGCCTGTGTAATTGATTTCCCAAACTGTTCAACATTCTCTGGCCAAGCCGACCATGACTTATGTGTTAGCCCGTGGCAGCCAATAGTTATCCTATCTCGATATTCGGTGATCAAGTTATTCAGCCACGCGCCGAACTCTGAGTTCTCTAGAGAGTCAGCAATTACAAACAATGTCACGGGATTTTCATGTGTTGAAAGCCAGTTCTGGAACCCTTGCATGCCGAGCTTAAACTCGGGAGATAAATCGTATGAGAGGATTGGTTTCTTACTCCTTGTTGGATGTCCGTAATGTTTGGGTATGTGTCTAAAATCATCGCAGTCTACTGTCAGCCAGGTTTGCGTCAACTATCGCCACCCCGATTGATGTCGATTATGTGGATACGATGGGGGACAGTTCGATTACCAATCTCAATGCCGATAAATTCCTGCACCGATTCACCCTCCCAGGTAAGGCAAACTGACGCAGCAGTAGCAA
>DUKK01000202.1 GCA_013329355.1 Candidatus Poseidoniaceae archaeon
TTATCACTTCACCTTGGGATGAAAGCGAAATTACTAGGTCATATGGTCCTCTTTCAACATCATCATTTGGAGATAACGTAACTTTGATTGAGGTTGTTTCTCCTGGGCTGATGCTCACGGATGATGGTGAAACACTGGGTCGCCAACCTGATATTATCTCACCTTGATTATTAATTATTATTGCAGTTAAATCTCCTGATAATTGGATGTTACCGTCATTGCGAATTGTTATGGTTGTTGATTGGCTACTTTCCTTTGGAATCCCAATTAACGGCTGCAGAATTTCATCACTAAGCGATATGTTACCGTAAATCGATGGTAAAACCTCCACATCTAGAATGGCGCTTTGCACGACTTGTCGGTCCCCGTTGGTCGCTGTTACTGTGATAGAAATTTTGTAAGCACTGTCAGTCACCTGCGCGTTTGATGGGGGAATTAACCCTAGCTTTACAGTTTGATTTTGTCTTGGATCAAGTTGCGTAGCAGGATTAGCAAAGCCAACTGTCCAACCGTCTGGTGGCAGGGAATATGACCACTCTAATTGCGCTACTGAGTTACCATCGTTAGTGATGACGAATTCACTGTAGGAAAAATCTTCAGATAATTCACAGATGATTTTTTCAGGTGATGTCAAATCAATTGATAGTTTCTCAACAATTACCAATCTTGTGTTGTTTGTCACGTAGTCAAAATTGGAAACCTCTGCTTTGATATTAAATAAATTAAACTCACCTTCGAGTGAAGATTCGGGTGATGCGATTATTATCTCAACGACTTTTTCCTGACCAGCGGCAACCGTCACGCGTACCTCGGTGTTGTAGAATAATCCGTCATATACAAGGTCAACATACCAACTGGGATTGGCAGGCTGAACAATTACATCGAGGGATATATCGATATTGCCTTCGTTGATAATCGCGTATTCCAAAGTGATTTCTTCGCCGCTATCTATTAGCACGTCATTCACCTGTAGGTTAGTTCCGATGTCCAAACCAGATTTCTGCAGGTTGGTTGTGTAATCTGACAGTTCCTCAACGGCTATGCTGACGGTTTGCGAGTAATTTAGATTCGGGTCTGTTGAAGACGTAACAAAACACTCGACGGTATCTGTAAACCCAGCAATAGGACTACCTTGCGATACTGGTGGAACAAAGATTCTGACCGGCATGGAAAGGTAGTTACCAATATCCAGAGGCTCAAAATCTAGTGATGATGAATTTGAGTTTCCTAGCATAATTTGCCATAGGTTAACTGATGAACAGGCGACTGAGTACTGTGCCTCAGAATTACCGATATTTAGGGCAGATATCGCAAAAGATGCTGAATCACCGGGGAGGGCCGACAACCCAGTCGTGCCGCTGACAACAATCTTGACGTCATCGACCTCATCAATAATTATGGTTAGTCTGACAGAATGGGAAACGGTTGGCTGGGTCTCATAAGCAACTGTCACATCAACGTAGAAAATACCAGACCGGGCATATCTTGGGTTACTTGGGTCATCCAAATTTGAGTTAAGATTGTCAAAATTGAGCGTTACTTGGATACTATCACCCTGTTGTCCCTGAGGAGAAAGTTGGTATGGCCCCGTTTGAGAAACGCTCTTCTGCCAAGAATCTTCTGGCGCAATAAAATAGTTAAAAACAGGATGCTGTTCCTGAACATTGGTATATGTAAGCGTTACCATTTCTGTCCCAGTGCCTTCATTTTGAATTGTTATTGGGATGTCAATATCAGTACTGTTCCTAACGTCGAATGAGTTTATTGCTGCTTGCTGGCGATCCGCCTCGCTCGCTGGCAGGTTACCTGACTCATCAAGCGGGATAACTCGCACACCGAGTGCTGTTACCTCAATGTCCATCTCAAGTACGTTATTATTAATTCCAGAGGATTCATCATTCATTTCGTCAAGAGCGTTGTTGATATCTAGGCTTAGTTTTAGAGTATGGATGCCGGTTGTTGAGAAGGTTCGAGTGGTTATTTCCGTCTCGATGCCGCTTGATGATACACCGTTTGACTGACCTTGCATCAGAGTTGTCCCCTCGGTTAAATCTTCTAATTTCCAATCAAATGCTCCAGCGTCAGCAGTACCTTGATTCATCCATGAAACCCTGACTGACACCACGTCATTTTGCAACGGAGCGATAGAAGACAATAGGATGGATTCGGGAAAAGCAATAATGTCTGGTCGTGACACTAGCGCTGCATCACCGGTTATTACGATGCTAAAGTCTTGATTAACACCACCACGATGCATCACCTTGACCAGCCATTGACCAGAGTTAGTGGCACTATTTGGTGCGAGGCTAATCCGTTCGACGTTGTTCAGTGAATCGCTTATGCCACCTGCTACAGAATAACCAGCATTGAAATTATTACCCAATAATTGGTTGCCATCCGGGTCTATCAGTACCAAGTCAAGGTCGTTGATTAGTTTGGCGTCGGTCTGGAGAGAGTTTGCGCTGCCAGACTCATCGTTCCAAGCCAGGGTTATATCAAGTCCATTCGCAGGGTCTAAATCCAACTCATAAAGTAGACCAAATGAAGGTTGCAGGGTTTTTCCATCATCATAAAATGTAGCCAATGAATTACCCTGATAAGTCGGCATCACCGTATTTTGCAAATTTAGTTGGCCCCATCCTTCTTGATAATTTGGGATGTCAGGTGTACCTAGATCATTTGCGCCGTTAATCATCGCCGCCTTAATCAACGATGCTGAGGGAGATTGAATCCCGACTTGTTCACGTAAAAATTCTCTAGTTAATGCAGCTAAACCACCA
>DUKK01000156.1 GCA_013329355.1 Candidatus Poseidoniaceae archaeon
GAGCGCCTCGGGAGAACACCGGCCGGACCTCAGAGCAATGGTGAGTATAGCAAAAAATATCAGCAAACTCGACCTTTTTTCCGATTTATTTGCTGAGCCAGATGGTGTTGAGGATCCGACTTTAGCAGCAATGATTCAAGTATGTATAGATGATGAAGAACATGAAAGAATTTGGGGTGAGAGACTTTCAGTTCTCACACTCATTTAAGCGTCGAGACCCAATCATCTAAATCAATAAATTCCTGCTTAGTCCATGCAATTACTGGCGGAACCTCGCTCCACCACGCGACTTGCTCGACCTTATCATCAGCAATTAACCAAGCATCCGTTTGAGGTTGTGAATCTGTAATAACGTGGGCTACCCAACCTTCTGAATAATATTCTTTATTCCACCTTCTTATCTTGATTTCAAGACCCGTCTCTTCCATTACTTCTCTAATAAGCGCAGCGTCAGGGTCCTCCCCACTTTTCAAATGACCACCCGGTATTTCCCAACCACGTTCAGGATGCTTGACAAATACTACATGCCCACCATCATTCAGAGTTGTGAAATCCTCGACTGAGGAAGTTATCCAGGCTAGAACAAACTTGGGTCGCATGCTAATCGAAACCATGCCGTGCTTTGTTCATATAATCAACTGCCCAGTCTTCACCCTCTGCGACTAACCTTCTTGCGACAAAAAAGGCCTCTGAAAAATCACCCTGCTCGAGCAATCTGTCGAGTCTATTACTCATTGGTTCTGATTCCTGGACATCCGGTTCTGAGGAAATTACCACTTCCTCTGTTTTGGACACCCTGCTCGCCAACGAGACCATCTGGTCAAGAAATTCCTGTCGCTTAGCGGCTGTAGGTCTGCTCCATGACCCAATCTTGGTACCATCCATTTTGCCGGTTAATCGTGCGAGAAAATCGTCTCTCACTTTGGTTTGTGGACGGAGTGATTGAACGTGATCGTAACAAAGCCATGCCTCATCTGACTTATTCATCCGTTCATACAAACGACCTAATTCTAACCACAATTCATGGTTTTGTGGGCGATGCGCTAGCAGATTGTGGGCCAATTTGATAAACAGTTCAACCTGCCCTGAATCCCTGATTCTTTCTATGCGCCGTCCAAAAACAATATTCGCTCTCGAATCACGAAAATCAAGACGGCTACATCGCTCAACAAATTCCTCCAGTGATTCTGCACCGTCACTGCCGGAAGTGACTCGGTCCCACCAAATGTCTGGATTTAGAGGGTCTCTGGTAATTGCTGCCTCGAGTAACTCCAATCCCAGTTGTTGAAATTCTACTCCTTTTAGTTGTTCTAATTGTTCCGGGTCTCTACCTAAGATTGAAAATAAGTCTTCTAAAACTGCTAGCAAACCATCATAATCTGATAGAATCAGTTTAATCTCTGCTAAACACCGCCAATTGTTCTCATCGGTAAAATCATAGAGAATCGCTTGTCGAGCACTCTGTTCAGCCCATTTAATGTTATCAGTAAACCTAGAATCATCGAGAGTTGCCAGTTTGATAAACTTCCTTGCTTGTGAGCGATATCTAGTTCCAAGGTTACGCCGTGGGTGCTGTAAGAGGTCCTTGTTGTCCCCGGGCAAATAAACACCTCACTGAACCGACATAAAACCTGACTTATCTGCATCAAATGCTATTGTTGCATCGAATCCAACCTTCGCAGTTGTCCCGTCTGGATTACGAGATGGGTCGAGTGAACTTCCTTTTTGATCGGATAAAATAATTGTGTCTTTATCTGGTTGCCACCTTGTCACCATTGCCCATTCAACTCTTACTGGGTCAGCGATGTCTATGTCCTCATCGACGATTGTTACCATCTTCATACTCTTATGTCCAGCAAGGGCAGCCTGTATCGCTTTCCGGCCGTCGTCGGCGTGTTTTTTGCGAATTTTTACGACTGCTGCAAGCCAGCCACAGCCTCCCTCTGTCATATGCACGTCAAGGCACTCACAGACTTTCGACACTGCGTCCTTGATCGTTGGTGAGCGGGGTAATCCCATCAAAGTCTTGTGCTCGGCCTCACCGGGAATCAAGGCGTGGAAAATTGCATTGTCACGGTGAATTAAACCATCGAATTCAATCACTGGCTCCTGCCGAACATCATCCAGCGTTCCGGTGATATCAACATAAGGGCCCTCATCATCATTTTCGAGGGTTATTCTGCCCCAAAAAACATATTCTGCTGAGGCAGGTACCTCGACACCATTCGGCATTGTTGTGAGACGGAGTGGCTTGTTGTAGAGTCTTTCATGTAGGGCCGCAGCTATCGATAATTCATCGATGTTGTCGTTGAAGGACATTGCTGCGGCAAGTAAGACCACAGGATCTGGAGCATTCACCACGGCAATGTCAACAGCCTCACCATTATCTCTCGCTGTGGTCATCATAGTACGCAAATGTCGAGGCACCAAGCGAACAACGGTGTGATTGCTATCACGCAGGAATTGACGGTGAAATGACATGTTTCTAATTCCGTCGTATTGGGCTATAATGACACTAGCCGACGAGTATCTTCCACGGTCCTGTGGCCAATGATGGGGGATTGGTATGGCTTCTAAGTTCACTTCATCTTGGGTATTTTCGAAACATTCTGCTTCATCATTTGGTATAACCTGTGGTTTTGATGGATTATCCATCGCCCAAGCAAGAGTGTCGATATACTCCTCGGGTGTGATGCCAATTGCCGCACACAAGCGTTCTCTGGTGAGTAAATTTACTGCTGCTCGATGACCTGGTGTCTCAGAGATATTATCGAAGACCAATAACGGGTGGTTCTTCTGGCGTGAGTATTCCCACATACCGTGGATAATACTAACCGGGTCAGATACTATTTCAGCAGCACCTAGATGGTCTCTAAAGGCCATATCCAACCCACTTGAGTCGATGGCTTAATCTTTGATATCAAATGGAACTAATTTGCTAGCAAAATTAACCTAGTTTCATTAATTCAGTAGTCTACTTTCTCTCGGTTTAAGGGTCGTTGTTAAATAGGGGCTTCAAGTCGGCGAAGTGCTTCAATGAGGTGTATCACATGGGTAGAGGGTTATTCGCAGGTGCAAAGATGGCAAAAGACCGCCAAAAATTCCGCTGGTCAGATCGTCGATACAAGAAGCGTATGCTAAAATCTAGAGCAAAACACGACCCGCTAGCAGGGTCAACCCAAGCCAAGGGTATCGTAGTTGAAAAAGTCGGAATCGAAGCAAAACAACCCAATTCTGGTATCCGCAAAGCTGTAAAAATTTCTTTGATCAAAAACGGCAACAAACTCACTGCATTCGCCCCTGGAGACGGAGCAATCAACTTCATCGATGAACACGACGAAGTAATGGTTGAGGGTATCGGTGGCCGTATGGGCCGTTCATATGGTGACATTCCCGGGGTTCGATACAAAGTAATTCAAGTCAATGGCGTATCTCTTGATGAAATGGTCCGAGGCCGCAAGGAAAAGCCAGTTAGATGAGGTGGAATCATGTCAGAGACAGAGATGGAACAGGAATCTAACCAAGTAGAGGATGAAGTAAAGCCCATCGCTGGCATTGGAACCCTAGTATTTGGCAAGTGGGATGCTTCCCAAGTTACTTGTAAAGACCCTGGCCTAGCACCATATATCAATCTCACAACTGTAGGGGTTCCTCACACCGGTGGTCGTCATGCGAATGCTTGGTTTGGCAAAGCAAAATTATCAGTAGTCGAGCGTTACATCAACAAATTGATGAGAACCGGACCTTACACAGGAAAAAAGCAGGGCGCAATGAAAGCGTTCGAGACTGCACTTGATATCATTGCGGAGAAATCCGGCGAAAACCCACTTCAAACATTTGTCGACGCAATATGCAATGGCGCACCCATGGAAGAAATCACTAGAATCAAGTTTGGTGCCGGCTCTCAGCCCAAGGCTGTTGACTCATCCCCATCAAGAAGGTTAGATGTCGCACTTAGAAATTTAGCTAAAGGTGCCCAGCAAGGTACCCATAAATCCAAGCGGACGCTAACTAGTTGCATAAC
>DUKK01000216.1 GCA_013329355.1 Candidatus Poseidoniaceae archaeon
CACCAGTACCGGTTCCTCCACCCAGGCCAGTAAGCAAAATAACCAACTCAACTGGCTGCATAAGCTTTCTAACAACCGCTGATACACTTCGCATTCTTTGTTCTGCGAGCGGGGGAAGTGCAGCACAACCAAGTTTATCGACGACAGTGCCAAGTTTTAGGATGTGGCCCGATTCAACTGCAGCAAAACTCTCATCATCAGCATCAATGAGTAAGATATCTGCCTCCGAATTACACTTAGACCATGCACCCTTAGCCCACGAACATCCTAGGCCACCGACACCGGCTATCAGAATCTGCGACGATTCCATCAGGTCGTGGTGAGGTTGATGCTCAATGAACTTTCGCTACTCATTCGATATATCTGAGATACCTTCTCCTCGAATCCCTTGCCCACGCATTGTCAGGTTCTATGGCAAGGACTTTGTTGTAATAGGACACTGCAGTCTCAAATTCCGATAGGTATCTTCCATACAGATGACCAAGATTTGACAGAACAGGAATACACTCATCATCCTCTTCTAACATTTCCAGCAGCAAACTTTCAGCATTTCCAAGGTCATTTTTCAGCATCATCTCCTCTGCGTCTTCTAACCGCTGAAGTTGCGATTCTGACAAATCGTAGGTGTTTTCGAATGGGGTAGACATAAGGTTCAAACTACCCACAAAACTGTGTCTTATTGAACTATCCCCATCACAACGATTTTAAGATGGTTTCCGGCCCTTATAAAGTCGGGTAAAAACGGGACACTGCGTATAAATTCGGCACCAAAATTTGATAATGTTTAAAGAGTTCGTACTGGTAGCATATTTAACTGGGTGTGTTAATGCTGCGCAAGCCTATCTCCAATCGCCTTGCGCTAGGTTGCATGTTGTTGATTCTGCTAACGCTTCCAGGCATCGCCTCATCGTATCACGGCGGCATTGGTGGAGAGCAAGTGAATGCCGGAGAAACCATCGATGATGTTGCTAAAGAAGGCTGTCTGTGTCACAACGGGGCAGCAGATAACTCGGTGCAAATAATCCTTGACGATGTTCCATATGCTTGGGAAACAGGCCAAATTTATGAGATGAAACTGCAAATAATTGGTGGTCCTGCTGCTGCAAGTCCATGGACTGCAGGATTCTCAATGCGTGTCTCTGAAGGGGTTTTGTCTGGTGACAATTTACAGAACTGGGAGGAAGATCCTACTACTCTAACCCAAACCGAAGCTGCTGCTGGCGGCGATGATCGCATGTGGATTATCCTATGGGAGGCTCCTGCTGCAGATACCGGGGTTGTTGACTTCTGGATAACTGGCAACTCAGTAAACGGCGACCAGGGCCCAGGACCCGAAGACAAATGGAATCAATTGATTTTTGCTCTTCAGGAAGGCGACGAAAAGACTGCGGCCATGGGAACAAGAACATTATTCGCTGGCGACGGCAATGTGAGCCCACCAGAGCCGCAGGAAACCGGCGTAGATCTGAAACACATGGGTGCAGAATTTAGGGCTCACGTGCTTGGATTACTAGGGTTTGGCGCAGTATTGGCTGTGGTTGTGTTTGCTGGTTTCATGCTGCGCTACAGTTTTTCCTCCTCATACCAAGGAAGGAGTAATCAACTGCGACTGCGATATAAGATAAGACGCAGAGGTGATCAGTAATGGATGATACAATAACAAAACTACTACGTGGTGTCGCTCGTGGCGAAATATCAGTTGATGACGCAAGAAAGTCACTTGAAGACGCTTCTCTCACCGAGGAGGAGATGGAACTTGCAATCGACAAGGGTGTGTTCACCGAGGCCGACATGGGGTCAATCGTCAGTGCCAAACTAGCCCCATCTGGAGCATCATACCTGACAATGTTTTTCTTTATCTGGGGGATATTTTGGCTATGCTATTGGATGTTCTCATTAATCTATGGCCTAGCTAACGGTTGGGACCAGAGGCAGCTTGCCTTCCACCTTGCAATTGGCGTCACTACCCTTATTTTGATGGGGCTAGTCTACTTGAGATTCATTCTGCCTGACACCATCATTGTCAAGCATGCAATAAACAAATTCATACCAGTACATGAGAAGGACTGGAAAGAGTACAAGATGTGATTTAGTTGGCTAGAGAATATAACCTAAAACCCGCGCCATCACTAGATGATGGTGATGCTGCTCTCAGTGGTAGCAAGGTTATCAACCGTCGTCAATTCCTAAAATATGGCTTCAATACAGCAACAGGAGTTTTAGCAGCCTCGCTTGGTGTTTTGGGATTCTCTGCTATCCTACTGCCGCCCGGTGCTGACTCTGGAGGTAGTAACAACGGTGTCATTTTTTGGGCAAAAGGTAGAGAAGATGAAGCCTGGTATGGTGCGAAACACGAATTACCAATGACCCGTCAAGATTTCGTTGATGAAGCAGCCAAATCATCAACTGGCACTGCGGGAGCAGCCGGTATTTGGAACGGAGTCCCGGTTATTGTTGTTTACGTTGACCACGATAAGAACAAAGATACACCGGTATCTAATGGCAAAGCCCGCTTCCAAATGATGGAAGGGTATGACGAGACTGGAAAAAGAATCGGTCACTTTGAAGACATGTCAGATCTAGACCCCAGAATCTTTCCATCAGACAATTTGGTGATAATCTACGGTCGATGTACACACCTTTGCTGCATACCGGGTTGGCAACTGGTTTCAAACTCGTTCACTGACGACTCATGGACACCCAATGGCACCGATGACGGAGGAACTAAACTGTTCTGCATTTGCCATTCGTCCAGATTCGATCCGACCGCCCTAGAGATGAACTCAAACAGGAACAGATCGAACGGTGCGACATTCAACTATGCCGGGATTAAAGTATCCGGAGGGCCTGCACCTGTAGGGCTACCGATTATCCCTGTCCAAATGAACGGCGACAACATTGAAGGAATAACTGACTATCTTGATTGGTATACATACTGCGACTGAGGTGAAAAAATGACAACAATGTTCTGGATTCTATGGTTCTTTATTGCATTCATCATCGTTTTGGTGGCTTTTACCCTACGGAAGGAAAATGAAGAAATGCCGCGAAGAGAGATTCTTCGAGCGGTTGAATCTACTGGTAGAATGGGCTTTGCAGAACGTTCCTTCCTCTGGGTATTCTCATGGCTAGATACTAGATTCAGAATTCAAGACTACTGGAACATGTCCAAAGGCGCATACTACAACATGCACAGGCAAATGCCTCTAACCCACGCTGAGAAATACAAGCTGCGAATCATTTGGTATTGGTATCCATTATACTGTTTGGGCGGAATCTCATTCTTATCATTCATCATACTAGTGATCACAGGAACTGTCCTTGGAATCTACTATGTGCCTGGAGGCGAAGGAATACCCTCGCCTGCATATCTCAGCATGCAGTATATCATGACGGAACTACCGTTTGGTTACATCATTAGAGCTGTCCATCACTGGGGCACACACTTCATGGTAGCCAGTGTTTTCCTACACATGTGCCGGGTTTACTTCACCGGTGCATACCGAAACCCAAGAGAGTTAAATTGGCTGATTGGCGTAGCGCTGATGGCTCTAACAATCGTGTTTGGATACTCAGGATACCTATTGCCTTGGGATTCTTTGGCATATGGTGCAGCAGTAATTGGAATCAACCTAGCAAACTCTAGCCCGCTTGTTGGTAAGCAAATTGCTACGCTACTATTTGGTGGTTCAGCACTAACCCCGCGGACAGTAACTAGAATGTATTTCATTCATGTGTTTATTCTACCAGTAATAGTAACTGGATTAATTATCGTTCATTTGTTCATAGTTTGGGTACAAGGCATAGCGGAGCCACATTGATATTTGGGGGAATTAAATGGGACTAGTAGAAAATCTGGGTAGAGTAGCATCATCATATATGGATGAAAAAGAAAAGCTTCAGACCACTGGGGATAAGCGTAAAAGAACTAGAATGGGCCATGGATTCTGGCCGCATGAAGTTCTACGTGACATTCTTATTTTTGCCTTCATGGGTGCGGTTCTGCTTTACTATGCGTGGATTATCCCACCACCACTTCACGGTGCTGCCGACCCATATGCACAAGCTGGTTTCGTATTCCCTGACTGGTATGTATTGTTTTCATACGGCTACCTAAGGTGGGGGGAGTATCTACCACAATTTACCGTCCCTACTGGTTTTGTTGGCGACATTTTCGGCCAGCCTGTATTCCCATGGAACGCAGCAT
>DUKK01000190.1:0-3589 GCA_013329355.1 Candidatus Poseidoniaceae archaeon
TCAACATTAGCGCGGGTTCTCATTAGCCCTATGCGGGTAAATTCAGTACTCTTTATTCCGGAATTATCTAACTCATTTGAGGAAATAATACTACTTTTGCTATCGAGATAAACACGGGAATTACCGCGCCATACGCCTGGTAAAGCATTGAGGATAATTACCTCGCCCTCGGCATAATCGTGTAAACTTGGAAATGCATTTGGCTCGCTTTCCTCGACGGTAACTTGCGTGCCTGAGACACTCACCATGGCACCTAATACTGGCTCTGCATAGTGATTTGGTAGTGGCCCCCATTGACCAGTAAATTTACCTTTAATGTTAATTCTTGATTGAATTTCTCCAATCATTTGACTTGGAGGAGAAATTTCAACTGTGATGTTTTGCAGACGCTTGAGATAATCAAAGTCTTGGGTGATATTTTTCTCCCCAAAAGTGCACCAGAAGCATCCTGCGGCGATAGTACAAGGCTTTGGATAATAGTCAGGGAATTTTGCCGGTCCCTCACCCAAATCCAACATCTCTCTGTGTATTGATTTATACTCGACAGTTAGCTGTTTTATCTTATCACTATCAGGCACCTCAAAATAAATCCGTTCTGGGCCGTCGAGATACCACCCCTCAATTCCGTCTACCTGTTGCTTGTCATGTGTTTCATGCCACAGCCATGCATAAAAATTGAGCTGATGCTGTAAGGAACCTGCAAATTTTGAGTTGGGATTGCCTGACTTAATATCTATTAATCTGACATTGCCATCCCATCTCAAGACTAAATCCAGTTCTCCTGCTGCCCAGCCGTCAGGGTGAAACAATCGCTGAGGTTGGTGAACTCTAGGGTCTTTGACCCAAGGCCTCGCAATCTCCCATGCTTCCATCCATGTAACTGGGTCATTCTTACCTTGCCACACCATTGGTTCATCTTCTGCCCATGAGCGAAGACCAAAATTTCGTACCTTGTCAGGAATCGGGAACATTGGTTCGTCGCCCCAAGCAGGGCTTGGGATCGAATACGGCGTGGATTGTTGTCTGAATTCTTTTAGGTACGGTCCGCCGTTTGCTTGATAACAGGATTCCACCTCTTCGAGAAATAACTCTAGTCCATTTTTTATTTTGCGTGATAATTCATCAATGGTTACATCTTCCCAATTCTCTGAATCTCTACGCCATACCGCAGATTCCCATCTTGCCTTGCTGATTAGGTAACACTGATTTGCTTCTACATCTGCAAGTTTGAAACACCAATCTTTTAATTCCTTTAGTGAGTTAATGCTTACTGGGCGTCTCATGAGTATCGAGCACAAGGCATCCTCAAGAGTTATGCCAAGAATTTGCGAAATTGACCTTGGGCTTGATAATCCCAATTTATTACCCAGAAAATAACTCTTTTGACAACGCAAATATCTGGTCAGTGAGGATGCAGATAATCGTGTTCTGGTTCTGCTCAGTGGACCTCCCGATGGTGGTATTCCAAATGGCATTTTATCACCTATTTCGACTCAAAAGAGTAGTAATCCCCAGAACTTTGTTGCTCCCTGTCTTTGCGGCTCTCAGGTTTGTTAATGCGTGGGCGCTTAGAGTCATGGTCACGCCTGAAAGTAATATCTACCTGTTCGAGGAATTGATTCATTCCTTCCCTGAGTGGATACGGCCCAGTTGCTTTGCCATACTGACCACCTTCACCATCAAAGACCATTAATGAATCACTTAGAATGTCGATAAAATATACATCGTGATCGATAACCAAAGCAGATTTTTCATTCGCTTCCATTGTTCTGCGAATTGCTTTCGCAGCTTCCATTCTAGCGTTAGCATCCAGGTGGGCAGAAGGTTCGTCAAGCAGATACAAATCTGCATCTCGTCCAAGACATATGGCGATCGATACCGCTTGTCGTTCACCGCCAGACAACTTCTTAACTCGCTTGGGTAGTAGTTGGTCAACGCCTAGCGCTTTGATAACGTTGACATTAAATTCGCCGCTACGCCATTTTGCGCCCAATTCACTGTCTAGCCATAGTTGGACACTACAATCCATATCGACGTCAATATGCTGTGGTTTGTATGATATAGTTGGCTGATTTTCAACCCAACCCTCATCATACTCCATTAGGCCTGCGAGAATTTTCATCATTGTTGACTTCCCAGTGCCATTTGGCCCTACTACGCCAACTACTTCACCTCTGTGCAGCGCTCCTTTACCGGCAGTAAAGGTAAAATCTCCAAGATTTTTCTTTAATTCATCCCACGAAATAATTTGGTTGCCAACAGAGGTATTCCTATCCCTGTGTAGTAGGAACTTAATCGGTTTACTTCTTATTCTGACGTTTTGCTCAGGCAGATATCCATCTAAGTAAGCGTTAATTGCTTGCCGAGTGGTTCTAGCAGGAGTAAAAACACCAAATGCTCCTTTCTTGCCATACACTATGTGAACCAAGTCCGCTAGGACATCTAATACTGCCAAATCGTGCTCAATCACTATAACGCGCTTCGTCTCGGATAGGTTTTGAATGATCTTTACTATTTTCATTCGTTGATATATATCAAGATAGGATGAAGGCTCATCAAAGAAGTAAACATCTGCATTACGCATCAGAGTTGCACATATAGCCATTCGCTGTAGTTCTCCACCAGATAATTGTTTGACCTTTCTATCGAGCAAATGAGCTAATCCAAGTTCTTCAGTCATCTCGGAGAAAATACCTCGCTCATCTACCTTGCTTAGCAATTGACCGACGGTCCCGTCAATCTTTTTGGGTATTTTATCGACATTCTGTGGCTTGACAGCCACCGATATTTTTTGTTCTTTTACAGCGATGAGAAAATCTCTGAGTTCGCCTCGCGGTAAGGTTTCAATGATATTGTCCCAGTCAGGATCCTTGTTATTCCAATCACCCAGATTTGGCACCATTCGACCAGATAGAGCATTTATCGCAGTTGATTTACCCATACCATTTGGACCAAGGATGCCAACCACGCTATCTTTTGATGGGGTTGGTAGTTTGAATAATCTAAATCCATTCAAAGAATAACGATGCACCATATCTGTATCTAATTCGGCGGGTAAATTGATGATTATTACGGCGTCATCGGGGCAGTGTTTAGCCCGAACAATACAAGGTGGGCAAGCGCTCTCTAATATTTTGCATTTGTCACCGATGACTTGAATACATTCTCCACCACATGAACCTGCCCACTTTTTGAGGTAATCGAAGGCATTGCTGTTAGGCTTACAACGGTCTTCTATCAAGACTGCAATCCGCATGTTATCTCCCTCAATTTAGTCTATTTGTCTAAGCCTTTTCAATTGCTCTACGCAAATAGAGCAAATAGTGTTTGATTGATTATCAAATCAAACCTTTTAGGTGCTCGTGGCCTCTTATGAGTTTGATACTGCATGGAGTGGGGAATTTCATGCTCGCTTTTCTGAGAGCATCTCTTGCAGTTAGGTAGAACTCTGGATCCACTTGAATTGAAATTACCCGTTGTCCACGTTTAACTCTGGCAGCGGTGCCTACATTTTTTCCGAACGCACAGCGCATACCCTGTGATACACGGTCAGCACCCGCACCAGTGGCTTGCTTGTTTTCTCTCAATA
>DUKK01000190.1:3901-7739 GCA_013329355.1 Candidatus Poseidoniaceae archaeon
GGCTTGCTTGTTTTCTCTCAATACGTGATGTGGGTATGTGTGGACACGCAGAGCGTATCCTTGTGCACCAGCCTCTTTCCTGATCGTAGAGTTCGAGATAACACGGGCTGCTTCAAGTGCAGTATGTCTTATTTGACAATCATTGTTAGCAACTAGTTCGACAACTACTGAGAACTGACCTGTCTCTGCTGCGCGACGATTACCGACGTGAAACTGATGTATTCTGTTGTTTGGCACACCGCCGATATACTTCCGTCTAGTGTAAGCAGGACCTTTCAATCGTCGATACATCGATGCGGGTTTTCGTGCCATGTTAGACCTCCAAGCAGTCTTGCGAATCATGTTTCCTTTATGACTTCTCCGCATGACAGGCGAACAATAAATCCTGTAATATATCGGTAAATGCTGATAGAATAAAATGCTAGATATGCCAACGGTAGAATAAGGGGCTGGCTGACATGGTGTGGCGAAAGATGCTCCAACAAGAATCTGAACACCAATGGCTAGCCATTGCAGCCTTCTTCATATTCGTTATACTTGGAGCCATTTTGATTAAAGGGACAAGTCACCTACCAGGCGTAGACCTCATCGACAGCGAGTTGGGTAGCGAACACAGGATAATTGAATCAATCTACCACGATGAAGGTCATTATGTTGCACTGAGTTACACAAATGAAGACTATCGACTAATTGCGTATAGTAACGGAAACACTAACCAACTCATAAGCTCAAGTCTTGACTACGATGTGAGCAGAATTTCTAATTTCGAACGTCTCGCTGATGGATCAGTATTAATTGTCAACGGAGTAGATACGGTATTGATATACCAAAATGAAAATATTTTTACTTTCAAGACTAATTACTCAAATGATGTTTTTACCGTATCTGATATCGCACAATCATCAAATGATGAACAAAATTTCCTGATGATAACCCGGGAGATTGATGACCAACAGAGCATCAGAGGTGTGAACTCGTCTGGAATTACTAGCGCAAGTACGCCAAATAATGAGAACGTAAATTGGCAGGAAATTCAGCATATCTCGAACGATCTTTGGTTATTAACCGGCAATTACAACCAGCCAGCGACGAGTGGCGACCAAAGTCCTGCAGCACCCAACCTGAGGCCTGTTTGGGCGACTATTTTATGGAACGGTGGTGTTATTGCACCGATGATTGACAACCTCCAAATTGGCGATTATGGTGAATACCACTCTGTGATTGTAGTAAATCACCAAGAAATCATAATAGCTGGCACTCATGAAACGGTACTTTATGACCATACCACCAAAGATATCTCATCTATTGATTATTCAAGTGTTGCAGGTATTGGTGACAAGTATAATAGCGCCTGGTTGTTCAATGGTAAAGACTCAAAGTCGGTAATGCGGTATGATGATGGCTCGTGGAGTGTTGAGAGTTTACCTCATCAGTTACCAATTGAAGTTGAAACCTTTGGGTTTGATGGCGTTAGTATTTATCTCCACGGAGTCGATGATAATGGAGCGCCAAGAGTCATGACTTTCGACACCTCAGCAGTAGGCTCCATAGAATCGGGTAGCGGTTTCATCAATCTGGCATTCATCATCATCTCATTAATTATGTTCGCCCTCATGGCAACTAATATCATCGAGAAATTAAGAAAAGAGATTGCGTAATAAATCAGACATTATATTTTCTACCTTGACAACCTTCATTTGCTGTGCTCAATGAGCGTATAATCCTGCGATGTGGGGTGAGTCTATTGTCGAAGAGAACTATGATGGACCAATTCATGGAAATCAAGCACCAACACCCGGGGACGATACTATTCTTCCGGATGGGTGATTTCTATGAATTATTTCACGAAGATGCCCAAATTGCAGCACCAGTTCTTGGGCTAGCATTGACATCTAGAGATAAAAATGCAAAAAATCCAATCCCTATGGCCGGCTTTCCTTGGCATGCGCTTGAGGATAATTTGAGAATTATGTTACAATCTGGGTTTAAGGTAACAGTCGCTGAACAAGAGCAAGAACTGCGGGAGGGAGCAAAATTACTCGAGCGGGTTGTTACCAGAATTTACACCCCTGGCAGCCTATACGAAGAGTCACTGCTTAGTTCCAGTGATCGGTCGGTGCTAAGTTCAATTGTGTTAGCAAAATCGTCCCTGAGTATGGCGGTAATTGATTCATCTACCGGCGAATCATGGGCCTCCACCTGGCTAGATGATGGGCGATTTAGTTCATTAGAAGATGAGTTGCTTAGGTGGAATCCGGCCGAAATTGTGATTTCTCCAAAAGATGCTGAAAACAATGAACTTTGCGCAATCTTTGCCAACCTGAGTGACTGTGTTATATCGCAACACAGTGTTAACAAAAAGCGTCGATTAGAACGATTAGAAACAATTCTTGAGGTTTCAGACTTAGGTCACTTAGACTTGGATAATTCACCGCTGTCAATTGAAGCCGCTGGGTTTGCGGCAGATTACCTAGCTGAGGTTCATTTTAAGGACAATATACCGCTGCGCAACCTAGAAATTGTTGAGGAAACCGGGCATCTTGTCGTTGACCAGACAACCCTTCGCAACCTCGAAATAACCAACACACTGTCTGGTGAATATGAGGGTAGTTTGATTTCAAGTATGAATCACTGTCGAACGGCAATGGGTCGTCGATTAATGAAAACCTGGCTACTCAGACCACTACATCAGATTGAAGCCATAGAACTCAGGCATAGTGCGGTTAGGACTTTGAAAGCTTCTTCAAAGAGGTTGGATATGCTGCGTCAGAATCTTACTGGATTGCGTGATTTGGAAAGATTGTCTACTCAATTAGCATACAACAGAAGTAATGCCAGAGACTTGCTAGCAACGGCCCATGCTCTGGAAAGAATGCCAGAAATAATGCAACTCTGTGCTGAGACTAATGATGTGTTACTGTCTCACTTAAGCGAGGGGCTGACCGAATTAACCGAACTTGCTGAATACACTGTAAGAACCCTAAAAGACGAATTACCTGTAGGTCTAAGAGACGGACAAATAATCAGAGATGGGGTTAATCATGAATTGGACGAACTCCGAGAAATTTCTTCAGAGGGATATAATTGGTTTAGAGAACTAGAGAAAAAATTGCGCAGTGAATTGAGTATTCCCACACTTAAAATTAGGTCAAACAGACAAATTGGTTGGTTTATCGAAGTAACCAACTCTCATTTGGAAAAAGTGCCAATAGAGTGGATGAGAAAACAGCAAATGACCAACGGTTCCCGATTTACGACCGAAGATATAGTCACAAGAGACGATTTGTTGATGACTGCCGACTCAAAAATAAAGCAGTTGGAGTATCACTTGTTTCAGAATCTCAGGGATGAGTGTCGTAAGTATACCACAACGTTGGCAAGCATTGCAGGTAAAGTTGCTGCAGTAGATGTGCTACAATGCTTTGCTACTGTTGCCCGTAAACGAAACTGGTGTCGACCAAGGATGGTCAATGAATCAATCATCAATATCAAACAATCTAGGCATCCTGTTCTCGAGCAGGTTCCTGGTTTTGTAGCAAACGACATTTCAATGGATAAAAGCAACCAATTTTTATTGATTACTGGACCTAATATGGGTGGTAAATCGACTTATCTGAGAACCGCTGCACTAGTTTCTATCCTTGCTCAGGCAGGTAGCTATGTCCCTGCCGAGTCGGCTAGATTGGGTCTAGTAGATCGAATTTTTACGAGGGTGGGTGCAAGTGATGATTTGCGGCGAGGTCGCTCTACGTTCATGATGGAAATGATTGAGGTAGCACATATTTTGAGAAAGGCAAGTAATAACTCACTTGTGTTACTTGATGAGATTGGAAGAGGA
>DUKK01000190.1:8039-8325 GCA_013329355.1 Candidatus Poseidoniaceae archaeon
GATGAGATTGGAAGAGGAACTTCGACCTTCGACGGACTGTCCATAGCTTGGTCAGTAACCGAAGATATTTGCAATCGGTTACAATGCCGCACATTATTTGCTACACATTATCACCAGTTGGTTGGTCTAGAGAATGACATTGACATCCTCAAGAATATCCATGTTCAGGTTTCACACATCGATGGTAAACTAAAATTTCTCCATACAATTGCCGACGGGCCTTGTGATGAATCATATGGAATCCAAGTTGCAGCGCTTGCTGGTTTACCAAGAGGAGTGGTTGAAA
>DUKK01000215.1 GCA_013329355.1 Candidatus Poseidoniaceae archaeon
TTTTGAATACCCAATCTTTCTATGTATGACAATAATTCGGTTTTCTCGGCAATGGTTGGGTTTCTAGCACTGGGGCTTTGTAATCCATCCCGCAATGTCTCATCATCAAACCACACGCCATGTGGGTGGTTAGCTGGATTACGCGTTATTTCGTAATCGATAACATTCCAATCGTAAATCAACTTACTACTATCCATAAGTGTCAACTCCAGCGCTTCGGTTGATTCAACCACATTCGTTATGCAATTTGAATCCGTCGATAGTAACGTCACTCTTCCTCGAGCGAATCTGATTGCTGGGCTGCGGCAAATTCTTCTCTACTAATTACACCATCACCGTCAGCATCTATAGAATCAAACTGATCTTCTTCAAGCAGTTCAGCTGGCAGCCTTGCAGTAAATATGATTTCGTCTGTGTATCCATCGCGAGTCTTGTTTCTCAATTCCATAATTCTCGTCCCTTTGGATTTCTTAGTTTTGGTGTCCTTAGTTTGGCCTGTCACAATTCTTATCATCATGCCCTTTTTGGTCAAAATAAACAGATTATCGCCAAGGTCTGGAATGTGCTTAGCCGAGATTATTTTGTCATCATCGTCGATTTTCATGGTGAATGCACCTTTAGCACCGGGGCGAGTTTTCCTATATCCGTCGGTCTTAAACATCGGCTCATTGGTATCTTTGTGAAGCTTGTGAGTGCCATCCTGGTTCAATATTGGCAATCTTTCTGCAGTACCTAATCGGCTACGCTTTGCCATACCATTTTTGGTAATCGTGAGTATATTTGTTTCAGGATTTGCAGTTGCAATCATGGATACTACATGCCCACCATCTGCACCCTTCCGATTTCCGGTCTTGATGCCGTATACTCCCCCGGATACCCTGCCTGACGATCTTATTCCTGCGCACGCAAAACGGCTGGCGAAGCCGGTACTGGAAATCATGACTATGTCAGCATCGTCGGTGCCCGAGCGAACATTCACCAGCGAATCGCCGTCTAGTTTAAATCTCAGAGCATACTTACCATTCCTGTTGATTCTGACGTATTCCTCGAGTTTAGTTTTCTTGATTAGCCCCATTCTAGTAGCAAACAAGAGATAGTTACCAGCTGGATTATCCAATAATTCTCTGGTTATGGGAAGTATTGAGACGATGTTTTCATCGTCTCGCAAACTCTCTAGCAAGTTTCGAATGTGACTACCGCGTGATAATCTGCTTCCTAGTGGTGTCTCCCAGGCTTTCAACCCGTATACTCTGCCTTGGTCAGTAAAAATTAGTAATCGGTCTTTGCTGAAACAGGTGATTATCAATTGTGGAGTGTCCTCTTGCTTGGTGGTGACACCTTTCAGACCTTTGCCACCCCTATTCTGTACTCTGAAAGCTTCAACTGGTAGATGCCTGATGTAATTATCTTCACTGAGTGTAATTGCGATTGCTCGCTCTTCAATTAAATCTTCACGATCCATCGACAACGGCATTGGGTCGATATATGACCGTCTCTCATCCCCGTGTTTCTCGACCATGTCGGCCAATTCCTGCAGCAGAATAGTCAGTCGTCTGAGTCTTGACGATATGATGTCACTCAAATCTGCGATTTTGGTTTGCAATTCGCGATACTCATTCTGCACCTTCTCTACATCTAGTCTACTTAGTTGATACAGCCTTCGCTCGGCAATGGCCTTAGCTTGTGGTTCAGTAAAATCAAATGGCGGTATGTTAGGGAAGTTCTCATCGCCCTTTAGGATACTTTCAAACTGCTCTCTGGAAGCACTGCCTTTACCCACCTCAATGACATCATCTATTCGATCTTGAGCCTTTACAAGGCCTTCAAGAATATGAGCCCTAGCCTCTGCCTTTTGCAACTCAAATTTCGCTCTGCGTTCAATAACTGACTCTCGATGTTGGACGTATGTGTGTAGCATCACTGGCAGGGTGAGCAATACTGGCCTGCCGTCTAGGATACCCATCATATTCGCAGAGTAAGATTCCTGCAAGCGGCTTGACTTATACAATTGATTTAACACAGCATTAGGGTCGGCATTATTCTTGACCTCAATGACTACTCTAATTCCTTCTTTTGATGACTCATCACGAATATCTCTTATGCCAACTACAGTGCCTTTTGTTACTAAATCAGCTATTTGAACAAGCATATCTGCCTTCTTTACTTGATATGGAATTTCATGAATTATTATTCGCTTACCGTTGGAATCATCGAGGACATCACACTTCGACCTCACGTGGAATCGCCCCTTTCCAGATGTATACATGTCGTATATTCCATCAACCCCATGAATTCCTGCTCCAGTCGGGAAATCTGGGCCCTTAACGTGCTCCATATATTGTTCTATAGAAATTGATGGCATGCTATTTGAATCCACACCCTCATCAATTATTGCGCTGACATGGAGATTGACTGCACCAGCGACCTCGCTGAGATTGTGAGGTGGTATTCGAGTAGCCATACCAACGGCAATACCATCACTGCCGTTGAGAATTAAATTAGGTAAACGGGATGGTAATACGGTCGGTTCTTGCTCTGAGTCATCGAAGTTTGCCTGAAAGTCAACCGTGTTTTTGTCGATGTCTTCTAACATATGCTTGGAAATCTTATCAAGGCGGCTTTCAGTGTAACGCATTGCTGCTGGGGGGTCACCATCTATTGATCCAAAATTGCCCTGACCGTCAACAAGCGGGTAACGCAGGGAAAAGTCTTGAGCCATCCTGACCATTGTGTCGTAGATTGACTGGTCTCCATGGGGGTGATATTTACCCATAACCTCACCCACTGAGCGGGCAGATTTGCTGAATTTCTTGTCGGATGTGTGACCTCCTTCATGCATCCCATACAATACTCTACGGTGAACTGGTTTCAATCCGTCTCTAGCGTCAGGCAGCGCTCTCCCAATAATCACCGACATTGCATAATTAATGTAAGATGTCTTCAACTCGTCGTTCAGTGGCTGATTTAGCAAGTTTCCTTGCACCGTTGCCTGGCCGTCTTCATCGGTTGTGTCATTTTCCTCAGATGTCAAGGTTAGTCACCTCCTTGGCATGCTTTTCAATAAAATGCCGCCGGTCTGGGACATCCTCTCCCATCAGTATCTCAAACATCCGGTCGGAATCTTCTGCATCCGCTACAGTAACTTTCAACATTGTTCGAGTTTCAGGATTCATTGTCGTATTCCATAACTGTTCGGGGTTCATTTCACCCAGACCTTTGTATCGCTGAATCCCAATCTTTGCGTTGGGATTATCGATTTTCATTTCGTCAATAATTCTGTCCCGCTCCTCATCGGTAAAGGCATATTTACTGTTGCGTCCTTTTGTCACTTGATACAGTGGGGGCTGAGCGATGTAAACATAGCCTTCTACAATTGCCCGCTTCATGAACCGCCAAAGGAAAGTCAACATCAGCGTTCTAATGTGTGCGCCATCGACATCTGCATCAGTCATGATGATAATTTTCCGATAGCGTAACTTTTCTGGGTTGAATGAGCTTTCGTCCTCTTCATCGTTGCCAACGCCGGCGCCAAATGCTCTGATTATAGTCTGAATCTCATTGTTTTGGAAAACTTTTGCGACGTTTCTACGTTGCCGCTCAACATTCAATATTTTTCCTCTGAGGGGCAGTATCGCCTGTATCCTCCTGTCTCGACCAGTCTTGGCAGAACCACCTGCTGAATCTCCTTCGACTAGATAGATTTCACATTCGCTCGGGTCTCTGGATTGGCAGTCTGCAAGTTTGCCCGGTAGTCCGCCTCCTTCGAGTACACCTTTTCTTCTGGTCAAATCTTTAGCCTTTCTTGCCGCTTCTCTGGCTTTAGATGCCAGCACTGCTTTATCGACAATTAATTTAGCCATGGATGGGTTTTCTTCGAAATACTCACCCAACTTTTCATAGACCACTGTCTCAACGATGCTTGAAACCTCACTACTTACCAATTTATCTTTAGTTTGTGATGAAAAAGACGGGTCTGGATGTTTCACACTAACAACAGAGGCGAGCCCCTCTCTGACATCCTCTCCAGACAGTGAATCTCCTTTGAGCAGATTTTTCTTCTTTGCGTACGCATTTACACTTTTTGTCAATGCTCCTCGGAGGCCAGATAAGTGTGTCCCTCCATCCTTATTTCTGATAATATTTGTATAGCACAATATAGATTCACTGAACGCATCTGACCATTGTAGGGCTAAGTCAACAGTTACAGTTCCTACCTCGATTTCTCGCTCACCGGTAATTAGAATCACGTCCTTGTGCAGTACCTGGCGATGATTGTTTATTTGTGAGACAAACTCTCCAATCCCACCCTCGTAATGGTGATTACTAACGTGGGGTTCATCGCTACGATGATCTGTTATGACTATCTCGAGACCGGCATTAAGAAACGCCGTTTCTTTCAGCCGAGTGTCTATCTGCTCGAATTCGAACTCGGTTATGTTAGTGAAGATTGAAAGGTCTGGTTTGAAAGTTATCTGCGTGCCGGTATCATCACACTCGCCTGTTACGCTTAGCGGCGAAACAGGGACGCCTTTTTCGAAGGTTTGTTCGTGAGTTTTACCATCGCGATGGATAGTAACTTTCATCCATTCTGAGACTGCGTTAACAGCCGATACACCAACGCCGTGAAGTCCTCCTGAAACTTTGTATGAACTATTATCGAATTTTCCCCCTGCGTGCAGCTTTGTCATAATTACCTCGGCGGCTGAAATATTGAATTCTTGGTGCATACCAACCGGAATTCCCCTGCCAAAGTCTCTCACAGACAGCGTCCCTCCTGCATTGATATCAACCTCGATTTTGTTGTTATATCCAGCGAGGTGTTCGTCAACGGAGTTGTCAACGACCTCCCAGATGCAATGGTGAAGTGCAGAACCATCATGTGGATCGCCAATGTACATACCTGGCCGTTTCCTCACTGCTTCAAGGCCTTCCAAGACCTGAATGCTAGATGCGCTATAATCGTCACTCATTAGATATCACCTCGGGGTTTGAATTTCAATAAAATTTTAACCTGGTTTTTTTCCTGATATTTATTGGCGAAATCACCGCATAAAATGGCCGCTATGATACGAAACTCGGAACTCAAAACCCCTACCTTTAAGGATTAGAGAAGGGGGTATTTTAACATAGTGGAAAATGCCAGATTTAGGCAGCAAGTTTACCACTTATTTACGCCTTTCAAATTGTGATTATGGACTATTCATGAAGCATTATCCAGCCGTGAGCATTAAGAGTACTTGCAAATTGGGCAAAGCATGGCAGAACCAAAAGTGTGTGTCACGCTAGAAGCAATCACCGTTGAAGAGATGATTGATGAAGCGACTAGAGCCAACATTGCTGGTGCTGATTATGTCGAGGTGAGATTCGATAAGTTATACTTGAACAAGCCTGAGCCAATTATTATGGTAAATGATGATGGTGAAGAATATTCCAAAGTGCCCCCGATTGAAGAGTGGGGAGTCAAAGATTTTGACGAAATTGACGTCGAAAAATCAATTGCCACGCTCAAGGAGGGTATTCCAGTCCCTGTAGTCTTCACCACACGTGCTGTGCGAGAGGGCGGATTCTTTGCTGGGACTGAAGAAGAAAGATTGCAAATTCTTGAGCAAGGCATTAAATCTGAGGTGAGCTTTATTGACCTAGAATTATCTATAGAGAGTAAAGCAAGAGATAAATTAGTCACACTGGCCAGTGGTACAGGGTGTAAGGTTATTGCCTCTATCCATGAGACCAAATCAACTCCAAACGCTGATGAAATTGTTACCATAGTAAAGGACAATTCCTTACAGGGTGATATAGTCAAGTTCTGCTCCACGGTTAGTAACCATCAGGATGCACTACAAATCTTCCAAGCGGCAAATTCTCTGGTTGGTCAAGACTCAACTCACTCTTTGATGGGACTCGGCAACGGCGGCGACTGGGTCAGGCTACATGCCCCAGTTCTTGAACAGGCGATTGTTTATGCCACCATGATGAATCACTTCCGTCTATCAGATCGCGGGCTAATAAATGTCAGAGATTTGAGAGACGCGTGGGCACTTATGGAATACTAATCGGAATCAATTCCGTTAATTTCAGGGTAATTCTTTGGCAAGTTAGTTTTATCATCATGCTGTATATTTACTTCTGGTGGTATCTCTAGTGAGGGAACCAGACCCGGTTCATTTTCTCCAACTGATGCTTCGAGACCAGCTTTCATGTATCTAGCGTTCAGTATAAAGGGTAAAATGACCATGCCAATCATCAGCATTAAGAAAACAATGGCGACGGTGAAATTTGGCAAGACAAAAGTCCTTTCAGTAGTAATTATCGTGACGTCAGCCGCAGTGATAACACCTGGTGCCAGGGCATCATTGTCATGGTTATTATCCCATGTATCGATAATTATGTAGAAATCTTGCCACCTTTCCTGACCGAAAATCGGTGTGTATGATTCTGGACCATCTAGGTTCAATGCAAAATTAATCTCCTTTACCGATTCATACTGATGGGCATCGCGATAAGATCGCCAACCCGTGAAATCTATGCCTCGCCATTCGGGGGATATATCGCTCAGAGCCTCCGAGATTTCATCATAGAAGCTGTTTTGAGAATGTGAAGAGTAATACAATTCAGTATACCTTTGATATTCCGATGTCGTCATCAAATAAACATCGACAGAATAGCCATCACTGGTTTCATTCAAAGCCTGTGCTGTTACGCAAATAGTTGTCCTGTAATCCTCAGATAGATTAACTCTTAGCGCCCCAATACTATCATTACCGACCAGCATGGTAGAATGGTAATTTGCAGTTAGTGGCTGTAGTCTTGAATCTCGGTCCCAATACTCATACATCCAGTCTTCCTCAGGATTTAGTTCGGTTGGCTCTCTGTAGTCTTCTATTATCCAGTCATTTTCGTGGTCGCGACCATTTGTATCATCTTCATAGTAATCGCCAAAACCAAAGTAACCAGAATAATAATTATGATGGGGAACTAGAGCCGATCTTCCAACTGTTTCATTCCATGAAATCGGTTCAATATCGCCACTACATGCATCTGCAGCGGCAGCATTACGGGCTATGGGGAAATCGTTTAATCCAATCATTGGCAAGGTGAATATGAGTATCAGAACCACTACCGATTTCTTACTCATGTTAGCCACTACTCATTCTCTTAATGATACAGTTCAATATTGTAACTATCAAATCCTTCTCCGCAATGGCCTAACATATCCACTATCCTCGCTTCTGCGCTCCTCTTTAGATAATATCGCCGGGGCTGGTGGAGGGGCATGTTGGTCCATGCCGAGCAATCCGCCCTGAACCTCAACATGCTCAACATCTGTATACGATTCAGCAGCCTGCTTTGCTTCATCCTCCACCTCAGAGGATTCACGTAACACTAACCACCCGAGAATCAAAGCAACTGCAATCAGCGCCATGTATGTGGCTAAATCTGACCCTGCATCTTTGACCCAAGATGACCAATCCTCTAGTTCGAAGTCTGAGAGCGACGGCGCTGGATCTGGTTTGGGTGTCACTTGAATATCCTCGACTAGTGTCGTACAAACCCCTATTCCATCACATGCTTTGATAATTATCTTGTATGAACCAGATTCGTTCCACAGAGCAGCAATACGATAGTTTACAGAAGTATCTTTCGGGATAAGCCAGTCATCGTCCAAAATACCATTTTTGTTAGCATCGGTCTCGATGTTAATATCCCACCTAACATCAAGTTCAGGATTCAAGGCCTCATCTTTGTCGAAGAGAGATCCGTCCTCAACATTCAGATCACGGAAAACTACAACGTTGTCAGTAACCTCATAATCTGATATGTTCGCGCTGAGGTAAGTAGATTCACCAGCAATAATTTCCACAGGGATATCTATCTGATGTATTACTGGCGCTTCATCAACAACAATTGTCAAAGATTGCTTACTTACGTCACCAGTTCCATAGGAGTCTCTCACAGTAAGCGTTACAGTATATGTCCCGGGCGTCTCATAGAAATGCCATGGTGATGCTTGTTTGGACAACGGCGTAGCATCACCAAAGTCCCAAGTATATTCTACTATACCATTCCAGTTAGAATTGTTTTCATCCACAATTGGGGAGTATTTACCCTCGTATCTGCGGTCTCCGTCTCTGGTGCCTTCAGAGTCAAAATAAAGCATGTAACCTGGTGCGGTAAATGTGTTTCCACTGTTGTCAAAGGTGTGACTCCACGCATCGGGAATGAAACCCTCAGGGCGTGGAGAGTTACGATCCATTTGTTCTCCATCAACCCATCCATCTAATATCCTAACAGATATTATGGGTAATGGATTTTGGACTCTAACAGTTATTGTTTTAGTCAAACTTTGCGCCCCGTAATCATCAATCACGAATAATGAAACTGTATGTATACCTGGTTCAGTAAAGGTGAAACTTGAGATTGCACTTTCTCGATATTCTTCCCCATTGAATGACCAGTTGTAGACAAGATTACTCGAATCACCATTTGGAGAATCAATGTCGAATGAAGATACTCCATCAAAGGTGTAAGGGACATCAACAAAGCCATCCTCTGCTCTAAAATCAACCGCAACAGTCTCACCGTTCTCTGTTGCTCTTACGGTGAAATCAGCAACCGGTATTTGATTCAGAACATTAACAAACAACTGCGCAGATGACTCGCTTCCATCATCATCTGTAACTGTTAGTGTAACGACTTTGAGGCCGGGTTTGTCCCACGATGGTGCGGGATATGGAGAACTGGATTGTGTTTGAACAAAATCGTCGTTTTGGTCACTCAGTCCACCATCGAGATTAACGCCCTCTTGGAAATTCCATTCATAGGCAACGATTGTCCCATCGTCATCAGTAAACACATCTGGCATAGTTATCGAGGTGTAAGTGTAAGTGGTTAGGTTCTCGGCAAATATTTGGTAAGGCACTCGATTATTGACGTAGACTGTAATGTTTTTTACCCCTGTATTAAATCCATCAAATACGGTTAAGGTGAGCTCATATGCTTCTATTTCGCTGTCTATGGCTGCCCATTGATGTTGAGTTAAATAGAGTCCTTGCCCATCATCAAATTCACCATCACCCCACTCCCACTGGAAACTCAGATTTTGTATTGGTACGTTATCTACTGTGCGTGAGGCAGAGAATTGTATCATTTGATTAGTTAGGATACTGATATTGTCAGTTATCACCACGTTATTTACAGTGATTACCGGCTCTGGAATAGTGTCATCTGTAACATTAATTACTATCAAATCAGTTTCAGACCACGTGTTTCCTTGATCCATGATTCTTAATGTTGCATTATATTTCCCAATTGTTTGATATGAGCGAGTTGGCGATCTTAGATTCGAGGTAATCCCATCACCAAAATCCCAAGCATATGCCACTGGTTGATCGAGATAGGGTAGTGTGTTGTTATCCAAGGACAACCCCCAAGCATCAAAACCGCCGCCGGCAAACTGAATATTTTCCCATGTCTGGGTTGCGTTAGCTGACACAGAGCCATTTGCTACGGGTCTCATATTGGCTAAGTTCCATGGCTGAGTCGATACGCTATCAACCAAAGTGCCAATCATATCAAACATGTCAAATTCAACGGTATATTGACCGTCAAACGGTGCTGTAAACCAGATATCACTGTTTGAGTTAACTCCGCCACCTGCTGAAATCCTGTTGGTTATTTCGTCGACAATGATACCTTGGGAATCGACGATTCTAGTTTCGACATCCAAGTCCTCAAAGAAAGCATTGGAAAATACGTCAAAATTAACCTGCACCGTATCATCATTACCATCGCCATCGCGGTCAGATAGTTCGGTGGTGTTGATAGTGAGTGATGCTGGCGCAGTGATTCTAGCGGCCTCTATGTCTACTGTTCCTTGGGGATACGATGAACCGCAGGAAGTGTAATCGCAGTCTGCAATTGTGCTGCCATACCAGGTTATAGCCCAAACCTCATCTGTTAGGTTACCGAATCCCGGTATCAAGGCAGTAGCTACATTGCTCTGGAAGTTTAGATCGGTAACGCTGAGTAACCCGTCAACCATTGATTTTGTTACAATAACACCATCAAACTGACTCACATCAGCGGTTAATCGGATAGTAAGCGGGGCTGGTGAGGATGCTCCGGGGGTGAATTTGAAGGCGCGTAACCCCCAGCCTTCCACAGTGTGTCCAGTTGATGAGTATGGTGTGCTCCAATCGCTATTGATGTCGGTTGGTTGTGCTCTACAGAACGAGCCGGAGGAGCACGTAGGCGTGAGGTCAAGATTAGAAAATCCGTAGATCCCTTGCTCTGAATCCAGGAATGCTGCTACCGAAAAGTTGGCAAAGATTTCGCTCATCGTTCGGCCAATCATCCCTGGTTGCCCCGCAGGAGGTGACAACGCTAGATTTTGGACAGAGGCTCCTCCTGTTGCTGAATCTTGAACTAATTGTCGAACCGCTGGGCCACCACCTAAATGGTCAGCAAGATACATAGTAAATATGAATCCGGCACCGTAATCAGCAAACCTTTGGTTCCACCAACGGATTGACAACTCTGGGGCCTCTGTCCACTGATTTAAGTGGCTAACAAGGGTTGAATCAGAACCAAAACAAAGGTAGATTGCAACATCTGCATTACCCTCATCAATCCACAAATTCTCATAAGGATCTTGAGCATTGTGAAGTAGATGCTGTAACTCATGCGCAATTATTGACTTGCCCC
>DUKK01000187.1 GCA_013329355.1 Candidatus Poseidoniaceae archaeon
AGGTCTGCTCGGTATTGCTGTGTTGGTTATCAGCCTCAAAGCTGATGAATTTCAGATTGATGATGATGATGATTCTAGCGAGGAGTAAGGTCTGACACAACCAGCCGGACCGTCGCCTTTGCTGAATTGATAACACCCGGTAGACCGGCACCGGGATGGGTGCCAGCACCAACAAAGTACAATCCTGGTATCTTCATATCCTTGTTGTGCGGTCTGAAATAAGCACTCTGTGTTAATTTAGGTGCCACCGAAAAAGCAGAACCCTTGTAGGCGACTAATTCACTTTCAAACATCTTAGGTGTGTAATGTCGACGGGTGACTATGTGTTTACTTAATTCAGGCAACTCAACCTCCAATGCTTTGATAATTTTATCAGCGTAATCTTCGGCAATGGAATCCCAATCAACATCCGCTCTGCCTAAGTGGGGCACCGGCGCTAAGACATATCCTGCACTACAGCCTTTGGGTGCTAATTGCGGGTCGGTAACTGTTGGAACGTGAAGGTACAAACTGAAATCATCAGGCAGGCTGGTGCCCTTGAAGATTTCATCAAGCAGTTCTTTGTAGCGTGGACCAAACAAAATAGTGTGATGTGCGACGTCCTTGTATTCTATGTCGGTGCCAAAGTGCAGGACAAAAAGTGACATTGACCAGTCCATTTTCTCTAACTTTTTCGCGCGCTTCTTGGCTAATTTGTTCGCCCCATATATCCGGTCATAGGTGTGATGGATATCAGCATTGGATACCACGACATCAAAGGTCTGTTCGACACCATTGCCGTCGGTAATTTCATGCTGTGTGCCACCATTGATTAAGCGGGCTTGTTTAACGGGGGAATTGAGTCTTAACTCGCCGCCTAATTCTTCGAATAATTTCACTAATGCTCTAACCAAGGCGTGAGTTCCACCCCTAGGAAAATATACTCCCCATTGACGTTCCAAATAATGAATCAGGGTGTAAATTGATGAGGTTTGGAATGGATTGCCGCCGACCAGCAGTGAGTGGAAACTCATTGCTTGTCGCAGATGCTCATCTTTAACATATTTTGAAACCGTCTTGTAAACCGATCGCTCGGCACGTAATTTCATCAGATCAGGCGTTACTTTCAGCATATCGGAAAACCTGAGAAACGGTCGGTCAACCAAATCGGTATAGCCCTTGTCAAATACTTTCTCTGAATACTTGAAGAATCGCTGGTAACCTTCGGCGTCTTGCTCGCTGCGTTGTCTAATCTGTTCAAGCATTTTTTCTGCGTCACGGGTATAATCAAACCTATCACCATCACTCCAAATAAGCCGATACATTGGCGCAACTTCCATCAGTTCAATGTAATCTTCAAGTTTGCGATCTGAAAGCTCGAACAACTCTTCCAAGGTATGCGGAGCCGTTACGACTGTCGGACCGGCGTCGAATGTATAGCCATCATCGTGATAGACATAGGCGCGACCACCAGGTTTATCTCTAGCTTCATAGAGAACTGTTTGAATTCCTGCACTCTGCAACCTTATGGCTGCTGCTAAACCACCAAAGCCACTACCTATGACGGCGGCAGATTTGCTGTTTCTCGGTTCGGCTGGCATTGGCTGACGGTCGGGATTGAGGTAAATAAAAAGCCGTTTTTCATTGTGGGAGAAATAAGTATTAAATGTCGTCGAATAAACAGTGATTTAAAAGCGATATAACATCATAGTTACTATTACAAGCCACCACGCTGACAAAATTTTGGAATGTTGACAATGTCTAACGAGAACCTAACTCCGGATGAGTCACTCGCTCTCAACGGCGAAAGTTTCCATTGGGCAAAGCGTTTCCTCGGGAAAAAAATGGGTCTGGAGGCAGCCAAACTGTATGCTTTTTGCCGGCTGCTTGACGATATGGCAGACGGCGATATTGCCAACGGCCCAGAGCGTTTAGTGAAAATTCGGGCGGCCCTGCTGGAGGGCAACGTTACTGCTGACCCAGCCTTGCAATCATTTGCTCCATTAATGCACGATCAAGACTTTCCCCTGCCAGTATTGATTGCGCTAATCGATGGTTTACTAGATGACCAAAGAGAAGAAGTTATCATCGCCGATGAAGCAGAATTACTCCGCTATGCCTACCGTGTTGCAGGCACGGTTGGTCTGCTAATGTGTCACGTTCTAGACTGCCATGACCCAGATGCCAAAGCTCACGCAATCGATTTGGGGATTGCGATGCAACTTACCAACATCGCTCGAGACGTATTGGAAGACGCAGAGATGGGCCGCAGATATTTACCAACAACTTGGACTGGAGATATCTCTCCAGAACAAATTATTGCTTGTGCCCAACAGCCCGAATCTGCCACCGCACAAGTAATCAACAAATCGGTTGAGCGCCTACTTGAAATGGCAGAACGATTCTACCTTAGTGGTGCTAGGGGATTCTCTTCGCTAAATTGGCGGGCTCATATGTCAATCGCCATTGCCGCTAAAGTCTACCGACAAATCGGTGTTCAGTTAGCTAACCGAAACTATGTTTGGCACGAAGGTAGACAAATTACATCGCGCACAACCAAACTTGTCTGCTCATTCAAGGCTATTTCTGGCTTAGCCAAAAGATTCAGCCGCAGGAAACACGAACACAATTCAAACCTCCACACCTCGCTGAGGGGGCTCCCCTATGTCTCCTGACATTGAGATTATCGGCGACGGATGCGCAGCACTATCACTGGCGGCTAGAGCAAGTGAATTAACTCAAAGTATAACGCTGATTAAACCATCTGGTGCCCCACCTACCAAAGATCATGTTTGGGGCTTCTGGAGTGACCCACTGTTGGTTCCAGCCCAAAAATTAGCCCGAGCAACATGGCAGAAGTGGGCAATAATTACTCACACCGACCGTGCTGTGTTAGGCTCGGAAACCAGACCCTATAATGCCTTCAAGCGCAGTGACTGGACCAAGCATTGCAAGGAATTAGCCGAATCAGCTAAAGTTGCCATGATTGAGGAAACAAAGTGGCGAAAATCCGCAGATTCTCTTGTCTTTGACACTAGACCACCGATTGTGCCAGATGGTTGTATGCTTCAGCACTTTCATGGCATTGAAATAACTACTGAGCAACCCTGTTTTGACCCCGATATGGCCATTTTGATGGATTTTAGAGTCGACCAATCTAGGGGTATGCACTTCATCTATCTGTTACCATACTCAACCACTGAAGCGCTTGTCGAGTCAACATTATTTTCTACAGAGTTAGTCGATGAGGAATTCTATTCTAATAGTATTGAAGACTACCTTAAGAAGCACTGCAAGGTTAAGCAATTCTCGATTACCCATCAAGAAAAGGGCGTAATTCCGCTCGGTAAACTCGCCCCACATGATGCTAAAATTCCTGGCTTAGGCAGTAATGCCGGTGCGACAAGACCCGCAAGTGGCTACGCATTTTTATTTATCCAAAAGCAAGTAGATACGGCAATCAAACTTGCTAACAGCGGTAAGCAGATTAGTTTCAAGAATCCACATAAGCGGATTGATTTATGGATGGATTCGGTGTTTTTGACGGTGCTGAAGTACTGGCCAGAACACGGACCAAACATGTTCTTACGAATGGGAAAAGCCCTGTCTGGTGATCAATTTGTCAAATTTATGAGTGGAGATGCTGGATGGTTGATAAGGCTGAAAGTAATTTTCGCCATGCCCAAATGGCCGTTTGTCAAAGCCCTAACTAAGCATATATTACCCACCCGAAAGACTACAACTGCGGCGGTGGCATGATGGAATTAATTACTGCGTTAATCGATTTAGGTGCGTGGAATTTAATTGGTTTAGCAGGCATTGTCTTGATTGGCCTGCCACATGGCGCGCTAGATGGTGCAGTTGCTATGCACCTAGGCATCGTGCAACGTTTCTCTGACCTTGCTAGATTTGTTATCCTCTATGTGGCATTGGCGGCTCTAGTTGTAGTTACTTGGACAGTCGCCCCTAGTATCAGTTTGATTTTATTTCTAACCATCAGTATGTTACATTTTGGTGCTGGTGATGTGAAAAATGGTCAGGGGTCATTAGGATTTACCGAGGCACTGGCGCACGGTGGATTAGCCATTGTTGGCATCAGTCAATTCCATCGAGGCGAGGTCAACCAAATTTTTGCTTACCTGACTAATCAGGATACTGCTACAGTTTGGCTAGCGATTGATATCCTTACCGTGGGGGTTATTGTCGCAATAATCACCTGTGTCGTGCAAGCCTCAAAGAATCCTAAGTGGGCTGCAACGGTATTGGAGTTGTTGTTGCTTGGAATTATATACGCTATTGCTCCGCCATTACTGGGTTTTGCCATTTACTTCTGTTGCATTCATTCTGCTCGACATTTCAGGAAGATTTACGCAACTATCAAGGAAACAGTGGCCAGTGATAATATCAAAAATCAAGCAATACTATTCACGATTATCAGTTGGATTGGAGCAGGCGTTGCCTTCTGGATGTTTGCTGATTTTGCTGACCCCGGACCAACAATTCTGCGCATCACCTTCATTGGCCTAGCTGCGCTAACAGTCCCGCACATGATACTAATCGATGGGGTGCTAGGGCAAGAATCAAAAACCCAAACCTGATTTTGAACCCTAAATGTATGATTAATTTCTGCTTCTGCCAGATTGCCGGCTACGACTGCCGTGGATATCAAACACAATCTTTGCTCTACGCTTTACCGCTGGATCACCTTTAGCCTTGTATGACATGCTTATCCCAGATTTTCTAGCCGACTTCTCATCGACAATCGGTTCAGGATAGTCAATACCGAGACGACAGTCGTATTCCTCCTGCTCGACCTGAGACATCAGCCAAGGCTCATGAATATGCTCTTTGGGAACATTAGAAAGTTCTGGCACCCACTTTCGAATGAATTCACCATCTGGGTCATGATCTGTGGACTGCTTGCCAACTGAATAAGCCCGCACTGAGTTAATGCCCGTCACGCCTGATTGCATCTGCACCTGAGACCAGTGAATGCCCGGCTCATAGTCCATGAACAGGTTAGCCAGGTGGGTGCCGGTGGCCTGCCATGGTAGCCAAAGTGTGTTCGAAGCCACCGATTGTAACATTGCACGCATGCGAAAATTTATCCATCCTGTTGCAGTAAGATACCTCATACATGCGTCAAAAAATGGCCAACCGGTTTTGCCATCACGCCAAGCAATAAATTTCCGCTGGTCTAGTTGACGATTGAGCAACTCATCTAATTCCGGATTTATCGCGATCTCATCCATGGTTGCTTCAGCTTCCAATCTCTGCATGAAGTGACAGTGCCAAGCCAAGCGGCTTTGAAATGAGGTCAGACTAGAAGTAAAACCACGATTATCTGCCGTCCTTGGGTCGACCTTGACTTGCCTTTGCCGACTTACCGTATGGTGAAATACCTGTTTAATCGTCAAACATCCAACACTGAGGTAAGGCGAAATTCGCGAGCACATTACTTCACCAGTGATTGGACTAGACATGCCTTTTCGATAATTCCGACCCCTCTCGTTGAGGAATGAGTTTAGCGTCGCCAATGCAGCTACCTCTCCCGGTTTCGGACGATTTTCCAATACTCTGGCGTCTAAACCAAGTTGGTCCATTGTGGGTATTTCGTCACTTTGACAATCGTTTGGTGATAGTAACTTGCTTGGCTTTGGAAATAATTCCGCACTAACTCGCTTATCACGATGTTTCTTCCAATCATCGCGAGTTCTCAGTTTTCTAACAACGCCATTTGATGGATGTTCAATAAAATTTACTTGATTGAAGTCGCACCAATCAGCAACCAACTTATCGCGATGCCAAGACCACTGTAAGCCGGTTTCTTCATTAGCAATTATTGAATCAATGGTATACTTTTGGTGTATTTCCTCCAACGGTTCGATGATATTACCAAAATTAAATTTGATAACCCCTCCGAGTTCCTGAATGTCTCTTGCTAAACTTCTCAAGCAGTCTAACTCCCATTCAATATGGATTCCTGAAACATCAATTCTGCCGATACGTTGTGCATCTAGGTTGAACAGGCAAATTATCGGCAGACCACGGCTAATTGCGTCATTGACACTGGCATTGTCTGAGAGACGTAAATCTCGCTTGAACCAGATAACATTCACTGACACATAAGCAAAAGCGAGGCTTTCTCATATTAATCTCTGTAAGC
>DUKK01000201.1 GCA_013329355.1 Candidatus Poseidoniaceae archaeon
GAAGTATTTAGAGAAGGCAATATCATCCTAGTAAATGATGAAGGAGTCATTATCCAGCCACTCACCCATGCGAAATACTCAGGCCGCATCCTGAAGCAAGGAGTCCAATATTCCCCTCCACCGCCGGCAAATGACCCGCATGATTTGGACGAAGCAGCGCTCAGTGAAATCTTCTCCAAGTCTGAGCGGGATTTGGTTGCAACGCTTGGTGGTAAGGCCAATCTTGGTAGCACGTATGCCAATGCCGTCTGTGATTTAGCAGAAATAGCACCTAATTCAGCGCCGGGTGATGTTGAAGTTAAACTTGTCCATCAAGCGCTTAATTCGTTGCTTACCAGCCTAGCAAATGATGCTAAAGGTTACGTAATATTAGCCTCTAAAGGCGACCAATCCATCGAACAGTTACAAGCACTGGCGAATCAACAGACAGATGGTTCCGAACGGGACAAATTTCTCGCCCAGTATGGTGACGAAGCATCACCAACCCTGCTTCCGTCTCACCATGGCAAGGCGGTGATGGAATTTGACCAATTGTGCCAAGCAGTTGATGCGTGGCGGGGTGCACATGATGCCGGAGCACTAGCGCGTAGGGAGGCGGAAAAACTCGATATTGCGTCTCCAGGCAGGGGCTTTTCAACCGAGGTTGAGAAATTAGAACGTCGTCAGGCACAGCAAGAAAAGGCGCTCGATGGCTTTGCCAAGAAAATTGCCAAACAACAAATGATTGGTCACACCATCCAAAACAACTGGTCGCATATTGAAAGTTTACTAGCACAAATAAATGAATCAATTAAGCAAAATGGTTGGCAGGAGACACGGAAAATGGCAAAACAAATTCCTTGGATTGTGTCGATGAATCCGGCCGATCGGACTTTTGTGACGGTTTTGCCGGATGAATCTGGTGAGCCAAAAGGCGCACAAGCAATCTTACAACTCGATGAATCAGTTCACCAAAATGCACAACGGTTTTTTGCAGTGGCTCGTAAGCAGAAATCCAAGACTAAAGGCGCAACTGAGGCTCTCGACGCAACTAATATACACCTAAAACGTGCAAAAAAGAAAGAGGTCAAAGCGCAAGAAAGTGGTCGTTTGAGCAAAATAAAAAGAAGCAAGCGATTGTGGTTTGAAAATCATCGTTGGTCAATGACCACTGGTGGCCATTTATTGGTGGGTGGCAAGGATGCGAAAGGCAATGATGCCATCGTTAAGAAACATCTCTCAGGAGGTGATATGTATCTGCATGCAGATATTCACGGCGCCCCAAGTTGTAGCTTAAGGGCGTCACAGGGATTTGAACTCGATGATTACCGACCAGGTCACATACCCTCAGATATACCGACCTTCAAACTGGTTGACAAATTAGGTGATGAACGAATTGACGATGACAAATTAGCAGAAGCGGCAACATTGGCATTATGTTGGAGTCGTGCTTGGGCTAGCGGCGGTGGACACGGCACGGTATTTGCTGTTAAACCGGCACAGGTGTCAAAAACGGCTCAAACCGGAGAATTCGTCGGCAAGGGAGCGTTTATCGTTAGAGGTCAACGACAATGGTTCAAGGATCTGGATGTCAAATTGGGGATTGGTATTATTGCTGTTAACGGTGTTCCCCTATTGATGAGTGGGATTCCTGAGTTAATCAGTGATATTTGTCCAAGGCACGCAATATTAAGCCCAGGGATTGTCAAAAAAGACCGGTTAGCAAACCGAATATACAAAAATACCGGGATATCGACGGACGAAATCCTTGCAGTGTTACCGGGTCCTTGTGAGATTATTGAGGACCGGGGAATCTTTACTCCACTACAGTCGAAATCTGAAGAGGAATGATTAGTCTATCGCAAATTGCATAGATGCGCAATCGGCACATCTTCCGTTGGTATCAATCGTTGCTTTTTCGAGTCTGAGACAACTCGCACAGTAGCCTCCACTAAGTCTGATAGTTGATTTACTTGCGCTCTGCATGAGGTGCCTTCGTGTATCCGACACCTTTGAAGGCTTGTTATGGCTCAAAGCATTATATTTTGAAGGAAAAGCGAAACGGCACATCATGCAGAAGCGCTCCGAGGCTAATTTTTTCAGCCGCATGACCAGTTCTCCAGCGTTCCGATCACTGATGCTATTTTCAGCATTCAGAGCAGTTTACGGGATGGGTATCTTGCTGGTCACATATACCCTTGCGACTAGTGGAAACGCGCCAATTTGGACGTCGATTGCATTTTTGCTATTTTCCATGATCTTTTCTCGTGTGCTATTTCGCTTTATCAAGAAAAAGTGGTCAAAGCCAGAGGATCATAATGAACCAATTATACCAACGACCGTTGTTTGAACTCATCTATTGTGTCGGTAATACACTCATCGAGTGGTATCCAGTCCATCCCTAGCACGTCAGTTGCCTTTTGAGAAGATATATTTGAGTCACCGCGAAAAAATCCTTTTACGGTTTTCCTAGTCATGTAGCGTCTTTTTCCTCTCAAGCCATTAAACCAATCAAACAATACTACGAGTGACATCATCACACGAGGGATGCCTAATTTTGGGGCCTTACTGTCAGGATATAGTCGTTTAACGGTTCGGCAAACATCTACTAAAGTCAAATTATTGTGTGGTGCTAAGATGAATCTCCCAGTAGCACCATCAACCTCGTATGCTCTTCTGTGAGCGATCGCCACATCTTTTACATGCACTATTGATAACGGTATTTTCGGGGCAATTGGGACGTTCCCGTTTACTATGTCAGGGAAGAAGTCAACACTTGGTGTCGTATTAACAAAACCACCTCCGAGGACTGCACTCGGGTTTATTACTCGCAAATCGATGTCAAATTCAGTTGCTAACTCCCAAGCCTTACGCTCACTATCAGTCTTAGCTATTATGTATGGCGATGAGCGCTCAGTCTGCCAATCCGCTTCGGTCTTGGCTCGACCCTTTGGCGTATTGCCGACAGCAGCGACGCTTGAGGTGTAAATTACCCGATCAATGCCAGCGTCCCGTGCTGCAGTCAACAAATGTGTAGTGCCCAGAATTGCAGTGTCTATTATCAATTGACCGTCTTGAGTATTGGAGTAAATTGTTGCGGTGTGAAACAGTGAATCGCAACCAGAGATTAACTCAGACCAATTATCACCATCAAGAATATCGCCCTGCACGAGCTCTAGGCGTTCGGTAATATCGAGTTCTTTGGCATGGCTAATCACGTGTTGCGTTCTCGAATCATCGCTAAGGTCTCTAACCGAGCCCCTGACACTGTAGCCATGCTCTAACAAATCCCTGACTATGTGGTTGCCTATGTGCCCATTTACCCCGGTAACGAATATTTTCTGTCCGTTTGACTTTGGTTTGCTGACCATCTAATCACTATCGCTAAATTTTTGACCGCTGTTAAAATACTATGTTTGAGGGTAATCACTCATATTGATGTAATATGTTGGTTCAGGGACCTTCATGCCAGCGCGAAGTGTCGAAGAGGAGTTAGCCGAACTTGCTGCTTTAGTTGAAGAAGCAGAGCGGCTTGGATTTGATCCTTGGCCACCAGATAAACCTGAGCGGCCATGGGCACGTTGGGCGCTTGGCTCATTCATGATTATCATGATGCTGTCCGCAGTATCAAAGGTCTTCTTCCGCTTCGTCTCCATCTAGTGTGGAGACACTGCATGCTCAATCTCTACGAGCAATTAGTGCGGCACTCAGCAGAGCAATGATACCTGCAGCGGCTCCGAAACCGGGTAGCATTGGATTCTCGTCAGAATACTTCTCAGATGAATCCGAGTATAGCCTAACGGTGTTCCACTCGCCGCCCGCATCAAAGTCTGGGTTGATGTGAATCATGTCACCGACAGTAATTGTTCCAGAACCATCTGCATCATGGAACATCACATCGGCTCCAGGAGCAGTTGCATCTGCAATTGATACCTTGAGAACATCGTCACCGCAAGTCATTGCATTGGTTTCTATCATGTCAGTCGGTTCCATGTCGCCGTCCTCGTCCGCATCGCCATCCATTATGCAATTGGCCAGAACGATATGGTAGTCAGCAAACGAGCCAGCGACTTCAGCTGGACTTAACATATCAGCACTGTCGATTGACCAGTCAAGTGCTGGCCCGTGACCGTGGTCGTCGTGTCCACCGTGGTCGTCGTGTCCATCGTGGTCGTCATGGCCTCCGTGGTCGTCGTGATTGTCATGGTCATCATGTCCGTCGTCGTCAGCACTCGCTTCAAACAATACTTCTAGTTCGTCTACGCTGAGTCCGCCACTATTGTCTTCATCATACATTTCAATCATCATTAGGTAATCATCCCAGGTAGTGTGATCAATAGTGGACGCACTAGCAGTAGCGTTAACGAAATCAGAATATTCGGAAGCACTAACTTCTCCATCACCATCAACATCGAGGAGTGTCAGAAATACACTTGCATCAATGTCTTCATCCATACCGAAATATGTGTATAGGAAACTAAATTCATCAGATGAAAGCATACCATCTTCATCGGCGTCTGCCGCATTAAAATACAAACTCATTAAACCTTCATTTATGCCATCTTCTTCATGTGGTGGTGCTTCACAGAACCACATGTCGCCATCAACCATAGTAACTGATTGACAGATATACCACATGCCCAAGCTTTCTTCAGAGGTTAGTGTGCTATCATTATCCATGTCGACGTAACACTCCCACATGTTACCGCCATCAGGAGAACTACCACTCATGTCTATACAATCATCAAACATCATCCATGGTTCAGAGTCATGCTCATCTTCTCCCATTGAACAGTCTTCATTGCCATCGTTGACGAGGTTCATTGCGACGTCGTCGCCGTTGTAGCAATCGAACCAGTTGTCAACATCATTATCGGCAATCCCATCTTCATCTGAATCAACTGCTGTGTCCATGTCGCGCGGCTCGTCAGCGCCATCGCCACAGTCCTCGGTTCCATCGTTAACTAATTCGAAAGCGATTTCCATTTCTGGCTCTCCGCCAGCTGTGGAACTGCAAACAAAGGTTCTTTGGTGGTCATCATGATTATCTGACGATAATTCGGCAACTAAGTTAATGAAGTCTTGGAGTTCATCAATCGTTAGTTCACCACTATCATCATCATCACTATTGTTGAAGGCGTTATGGAATTGAGCCTCTAAATCAGGTGAGTTGTTTAAGTGGTCGTCCTCAGGGTCAGATTCATCTTCTTCAGAGTTCCAGATTTCTACGAACTCAGCCCATGAAATTCCGCCCGATTCATCGGCATCGCCTTGATTAAGAGCATCT
>DUKK01000148.1 GCA_013329355.1 Candidatus Poseidoniaceae archaeon
CAAGGTAGTAATCAGTCAGCATAATGTCATGAACTGTTGTTGCTGAACCATAAATACTGGCAAAGTTATTGCCGCTAAACTCATCTTCTGCATCAGTTCCAGCGATTGTCCTTTCGCAGAATGAGTCTGCAGTGGCGCAGCCTGCGTTGTTATCGAAGACATCGTAGGACTCTATTGAAACGGCCACAGAGTAGTCACCATCTGCTGGTGGAGTTAGTGTGAAAGTCAATTCTCCGGAAAATGGATCGAGAGTGTTAACATCCTCGTCGTGCCCAACAATCAAACGAACATCAGTTGGAGCATTACCCTCACCGTCGTCAGAGGTAGTAACGGTCTTGGAAACACCAATTGCTTCGGTAAGGCTGGATGAGCCAGCCACATCGGCATTGGTGATTGAAATTGCTACAAACGTGTTTCTAATATTCATGGTTGGTAGAGAAGAGACTAGGTCTGCTGTGATCTTAAAATCTACAGGGTCAGTTCCCTCAACTGCGCCATTAACTTCAGCGCCGTTGGCGTCTAACCATGTCATGTCGATTTGAATGTCATGGTAATCTTTGACACCAACAGGGAATGAGATTTCGTCATTTCCTGGGTCTCCCAAATAAATCGAGGTAACTTTTACTTCGACAATGTAGTTGCCTGCCTGTGGATACCATACGATTTCGGTGCCGTCTGTTGTCTTGAGAGTAGATTCTCCCCCTTCGACATAGTCGCCTGGAGCAATCAATACAGCCTGACAGTTGTTACCACAGACTGCTTTATCATTGCTCCATGCAAGGTCTGCGCCATTAGCATCGGTTGCAACAGCTCCGCGCTCTCCGTTCAGAGAGTTGTAAATAGTGACTGTGTATTGCATGTTGTCAAGATCGGCGTCACCGCTGTTCCTTAGGTAAGCCTTGAAATTGGTTGGCTCACCGGCAAGCAGTTGGTTAGTTGCTTCACTGTCAACATAGCTGGTTTCTCTGGGTGAAGTAACATACACTACTTCAGCATCTGGACCAGACCTAGCGCTTGTTTCTTCAAATTCATTTTGCTCTTGTAACTCGTAAACATCGATGCTGGACAAAACACTGGCCAACATCAAGATGACGAGAATCATTGGGGTCATTTTTCTCATATGTATACCTCCGACGGTTCGGTATCCTCACCCACGCTAAAGGTCGTATTTATACTATGGGAATGAATTAGTAGGGGCACAGTGTGCCGTTTTCGTCGCTTTATGTCCCTACATACCCCGTTTTTGGACGTGATTGGAGTATAGTTTTTGTATCCAGCGCAAATAGATATACACGCAAAAATAGAACTTTAACAAGTCAAGAAAATGGCTTTGAATTTTACCTAAAATACCCCGCCAAAAAAACTAACAACACCAATATCTAAAGCGGTTCGATATATTAGCGCTACAGTTCTTTTAGTGCTGCTGAGGGCGGAACATTGACCGCCCGTTTGATCGGTAATGCAGTCGCAATTAAAACTAGGACCCATCCACCGATAACCACCAGCAACATTGTCGACCAAGGCAAAGTGAAACTCGTCCCTTGCTCCTCCCAGAATGCAACATACAGGGCCCTGTGAAAGCCTACAGCAATCACTACGCCGTTGATTATGCCTAAAATTGCCACCCAGGAAACCTCCGTAACAAACGATAACAGAATCATCGATTTGCGGTAACCAAGAGCTCTCAGTATACCTATTGTCCGTTTCCGCTCTGATACTGAACGGACTGTGACAACGCCAATCCCGGCGATTCCGACAATCAATCCCAGGGCAAGGTAAGCCTCAAAGATGCCCAGGATTGCGATAACCAACGCTTGAATCAGCATCACATCATCAGATATCACGGAAATACTGATGCCATCGGCGCCCAGCTGGGAATCAAGTTCCTGTGCTAGTTGTGCTGTGGCTATTCTAACATTTGCAGGTTTACCGGTGGCGGTAAAAGTGCTTATTTCTGAGTCCTCAAAATTCTCGGTCGCCGTGGCAGAATCTGTCAAACTTACATATATCCTGGTCAACCTTCCGTCGAACTGTTCGGTCACGATTTCATCGCTTAGCCAGACACCAGGAGAGAACAAATAGGACGATTGTTCAAGGAAACCGGCAACGGTCACAAATCGTTTGTTACCTGGATTTGATAAATCAATTAGAAAAATCGAATCTCCAATTGAAAAACTTAGTCCACCGACGTCGGTCCCGTCAGTAGCTAATTCGAGGCCAAATGAAGCATCCAACAAGACAAGGTCCTCTCGATTTCTGACACTATTCCAGACCTCTACCTCACTCTGACCATATTGTCTATCCCAATCATGTAACGGCAAACCTCCGTGATCAGCAAAACCACTATCAAAGCCGCGTAGGATGTATGGCGTCCGCTCCTGCTCTGCATCTTCCAAAAATGCTTCAGAACGATAAACTAAGCCCGTAGCGTCGATATCATCAACCAAGCTTGAGTTAATTGCCCATTGTCCAGGATCAGCAGACAACTCAATTGGTCGGGCACGCGATGATGTAAGCATCAATTCAAATTCGCCTTCAGTCTCTTCGACAAATGAACTTGAATAATTGTCAAACTGCTCGGTGTAACCGCTCAACACAACCACTGAGAATACAGTTATGGAAAACATTGCCATGACAACTGCGGTTCTAATTGGATTGGCAAGTGGGTGGGCGAGGGCCACGGAGACAGTTGGTCCCATACGTTTGGTGAGCAGTCTAGAGCGGCCAAGATATGCAACCACCATTGGAGCAAGGCTAGACAGCACCATTACTCCAGCGAAGACCTCAACTAAGCCTAGCAGAATGAAGGATAGTTCATCCGGCGTCATGTTACCTCTGACTGGGTCAACGCCAGCAAACAGCACTGTCCACACAAGCAACAAACTGCCGAGCCATGCGAAGGTGTTGCGACTTGCGTGCCTTGACATGCGTTGCCAAATACCGCCTCTAGAACGCAGAAATATTGGTAGTTCCCAAGTAAACACTGGTGTCAATGTGAGTAAAACAAACACTCCGCTCATACACCACAGGAGATAAGAAAACGGTGAATTAAATCCTAAAACTAGCAATATCAAAAGCGATAGGACTGCACCAGCTAAACTGCATATTTGGACCACCAGTAGTGGCCACGGTAATCAGATTTGCATTCTTACCATACCACCGCGCAATGCTGAAACAATATTCAGTCTAGAAGTCCAAAGGGCCGACGACCAAAGTGTCACTATGGCGATTAAAAAGCCCCAAGCCCATCCAGCAAAGAGGGAGGTAAATTCCCATGAGAAAGTGAACAAATCGGTTCCAGCCGAGGCAAAAATACTACTAAATCCAGCACTAATGCCCATTGCCAACAAAAGACCCAAACAGCCGCCGATGATACCCGCCAGTGTCGCGATAACCACACCTTCCATAACTGCTTGAGCTCGCACATCAGACCGCGTAACACCGATAGCTCTCAAGACACCTAGTTCACTACGTCTCGCTTCAGCAAGCATCAAAACAATTGTCAAGACCAATAAGATGCCTGCCGCTATAGTAAAAGTGCCAAATACCAAAAACATCCCTGATATTATCCCTGAAGACTGAGCTGCTGCTTTACCTGCTTCAATCTTCACAGCGGTAAACTGGAGGTCAACATCCGCGCTGTCTGACCGATTGTCAAGCCAAAGTGACAGATTTGACAGCACCAATTGAGAGTTAGAGGTATCTGCCGCCTCAAGTTCGCCGCCGGTAATGATGATTATTGACCGCTCATTTGGTCCGGCAGCAGATAATTGCTCAGCATAGTCTAGAGAGACAAAACCAAGAACCACATCATCCAACTCGGCCAAGGATTCAAGTCCAG
>DUKK01000055.1 GCA_013329355.1 Candidatus Poseidoniaceae archaeon
GTTGCAATGATGCAAAAGGGGGTTTGTCCATTGATTGTTGCTCGGGTAATTTCGTCAACAAGTGATTCGGGTTTCATTCTTCCTCTTGAATCACAAGCAACCTTTATCAGATTTTGATAGCCAATACCCAAGACATTAGCAGACATGAGGACAGAGTAATGCGCTTCAGCTGAAACAAAAGCGACATGTTTTGATCCATCGAAACCTTGCATAGAAGACATTGGATCTAATTGCTGGCGAGCACAAAGCATTCCTAGCATGTTGCCATTAGAGCCGCCGGTGGTCAAAGTTCCAAAACCCTCACCATAACCGACAATTTCCATCATCCTTTCAATTATGGCTTTCTCTATCAAGGTGGCGATTGGTGATAATTCGTAGGTATACATCGATTGGTTGGTCATTGCCGCAATGACTTCGCCAACAAAACCCGCAATGTTCAATCCACCCCAGAGGGGGTTCATGAACTCAGGACGGTTAGTTTTCACACACTGACGGAGAAACTCATCGACATCGTCAAGGATGGATTGACTGCCATTTCCCTCCAATGGGAGCGACAAGTCTGTGGAGCGCTGACGCGATATAGGACTCATGTAGTCGATGGTTCGTGTATTGCTGGTGGTTGAAGAGTTGATGTATGATTCAATTCGTTTAACCAAATCATCAAGGAACTGTGCTAACTCGGTCCCTCGCATTGTCTAACCCGCTGCGCGCTAATCCTTTGAATAATGCGGTTGGATGGACAGAAAGTGACAGTGGTTTCACTCAAATATTCATTTTGGATGAAATAATAATCAAAATGCATTCGCACTACTCGACGCTATTTTGATTTAATATCTCGGAATTTTAATCGCCTACAGTGAAAATAATTTTTTCACCATGGTAAATCCATCCAACAGGCTAAATGAATCTGAAATAAGCGACAATCAGTTATTCTCAAGGGAAAAAGGCGCAACAAAATGCATGCATAATGCATATGTAATTAGCAATGTTGAATAAGGGGGTGTCATGAGGAACAATTATGTTAGGCGAAGTAGGCAGCAAATGGATGGATAGGTTACATCAACATGTAGCTAAAGATTTACGAGGAAATGGTTGGTCACAAACGGAAATTGCACGAGTTCTTGGCTCAACACAAAGCACGATTTCACGGCATGTGCAGAAGCCAACTATCGGCTTGCCGGCCTCGGCTGATGAAGCAATGGTAGACTCATGGGCTAGCGAATTATCCCAGGCATTGTCATCTATCGGACCAGAGTCAAATGTGATAAGACAGCGTCTTATTGTCGAAATGCAGTTCACCGGTAACCAAACGCTCAGGTTTGATAAAACACTGACTGGTCTGGATCTTGATAGTGGGCAGGTGGAAAGAGCACTACTCAGAAGGCTTGAGTGGGCAATTGGGAGACTTGATGTAAACCGTATCAAACATATTTTACCTGCTGTTGGCATGAATATAGCATCCTGCACCAAAGGTGCTAGAGAAGCCAGTGATGTTGCAGCCTTCCCCGGACGAATAGCAATAGTTAACGGCAAACTCAGACATCACGAGACACCAGCATTCGGAGTGTCAAACCATTTAGCATCAATTTTAATCCAGGCGCACACCATGAATGAGGCTAAAACATCGATTATCAACCTGAAGCCACTTACCTCAGACGACAGCGTAAACGTTAGAAAAATAAAACAGATTTGTGACGATTTAGGTTACTCATTCGCCACCTGTAATAAAGGTAAATTAGTTGGCTCACACTCTAAAATCGACCTAATCCTCGATGAGGGGGGTTATGGCTGGGAACCAAGTCTTTACATCTTAGCGCACAACCCGCTCGAATTAATAGACCGCACACACCAAATTGCGGGCCACTTAGGAGGTGTAATGAATGCAGTTTAGAGCTATCCTGTGTAGTATCGTCATTATGTCCTTCGGCCTAGCAGGGTGCATCGGTAACGACAGCGAGTCAAGCGGACCTTGCGATGACGGCACCGTCGATATCTTGACCTATGACATCCTAGCCTTGAGCGAGGATATGGTAAACCAATTCACTACAGAATCCGGATACTGTGTCAATTTCATCTATGAGGACGATGCTGGCAGCATACTGGATAAAATGATGTTGACAAAGAATAGCCCCGTCGCAGACCTCATGATTGGCTTGGACAACACATACTTGCAAACCGCCCTCGCTAATGATCTGTTGGAAGAAACCAATTATGTCAATAACGCCGGTTATCAAAACATTACCGAAGCAGCATTAGAACCATATTCCGGAAGTATGGCTGTCCCGTTTGATATGGGGCCAGTGTGTCTGAACTACGACGAGCGATTTGTTGACGACGAAAATGTCTCAACACCGACATCTCTATGGAATCTAACAGAGGATGAATGGCGCGGAAAATTAACCTTCCCCTCGCCGGTAACCTCGTCCCCCGGGCGAGCCTTCTTGGTGGCGACAATCGACTATTTCGAAAATGATGATGACACTGAGACCAACGCATTTGATTGGTGGCAAGCAATAACGGACAATGATGCTATATTTACCTCTGGCTGGACCGAGTCTTACGAAACACACTACACTGGCGGGTATGGCGAGTATACAGACGGATACATCGGAGATGCGCACCTTACTGTGTCATACTGCCAATCTCCCGGAGTGGAAGCCTTCTACGCTGGAAACTACACCCACTCTACCTCGATAGTATTACCAAAAACCACGTTCCAGCAAGTCGAATACACCGGAATTATCAGTGGCGCACAAGATGTCGATGCCGCTGAGGCATTCATTGCATACTTATTGAGCAATGAGGTAAATTCAAACATGCCGGTGAACAATCTGATGTATTCAGTTCTTAAAGACCAAACTCTGCCAGAGACAGACGGTTACAGGTATCACTCGGACATTCCAGAGGAAAACACCGATATCGAGATTTCCAGAATAAATGAAGAAATGTCGACGTGGTTACAAAACTGGCAAACAGCAACCGATTGAGGTGAGACTGTGCTGAACCTGAGTCAGCACCGCAACCTCACCATCGTCACCCAGTGGGCGGTAATAATCGGGTTCTGTGCGCTCACTATACTGCCACTAAGCTATGCAATTTTTCGACTAACATCGGTCACAGGTATGTCAACGTTTTCTGCTTTGTCAGAGTTTTTTTCTGATGATGACACTGTGAGAGCATTAGAATTCACTATTTTAGAAGCAACTATTTCAACACTATTTACCCTAGTGATTGGTCTGCCAGTAGCTTGGTATCTAGGTCGTTACAAATGGCGCAATATCAGATTTTTCCGGGCCATACTCTCAGTTCCATTTGTGACCCCATCGATTGTTGTTGCAATGGGATTCTTGATGCTAATTGATCCCGATGGCTTGCTTGATTCTATGGGAGTTGATTTGCGCTTGGAAACTGGCATAATTGGTGATATAGCGAATGTAACAGGGTGGAGTAACCCTGGCCATTTCATTGCTCTCATCGCTGCTCACGTGTGGTTTAATTTATCACTTGTAATGAGGTTTATTGAACCAACTCTAGCAACACTAGATCGAACATGGGAAGAACAAATTAGGTTTCTTCCTGCTGGCAAAGGTCCTATCCGTAGATTCAGAAATCTGTGGTTCCCACTACTTGCTCCGGCTGCATTATGCGCAGCTTGTTTATGTTTTATCTTCAGTTTTAGCTCGTTTGCATTAGTAAAATGGTTGACGCCAAATCAAGATAATCTTGAAACTCTTATGGCTAAATCTGGAGGCTCAGCTGGAATATACAATTACCGCATAGACACCAGCGAAATAGTTCTATCAACATCGGTTGTTCAATTACTGATTTTGAGTGTGGCAATTATCCTTACTGCCCGCATTCAGAAAAAACACTCAACAATTCATTCGATTGTAACAGAAAATTCCCATAAGGTTACGAATAGAGCACCGACAAAATTGGCCCAATTTACCATATATAGTGCAATTAGTTATGCCATCTTGCCACTAATATTAGTTCTAATTTCATCTGTTAGAATAAGAGATTCAAGAAGTAATGAACACTACTATTCAGCCAAAGCTTGGATTGAGGCATGGAACGGTAACTATTCAGCCACGGCAATCCCTGAGGCCGTGTACAATTCCCTTACTTATTGCCTGATTACATTAGTTATCGCACTACCAACCGGTTACGTGATTGCATCGGCAATTGCGCGACTGGAAGCAGAAAAAAAGCCGAATACTGCTCGTGTTGTAGAGTTCATTTCGATGATACCGCTAGCACTTTCCGCGGTGATGATTGGCCTAGGAATTTTAATTGGTGTGTTAAAATGGGCTCCCGATTTGTTCTCTTGGGCGGTCCTTCCTGCTGTTCCTCACATTATAATTACAACACCATTTGTCGTTAGAATTATGCTGCCAGCAATAAGGTCACAAGAGCCAGAGTATCACGAACAGGCCTTATTGCTTGGACTCTCACCGATTAGCGCGTGGTGGCACGGAAGAGTTGCTTTGTTACGCGCTCCTATAGTAGTGTCAGCTGCGTTAACTATGGCCTTTTCTTTAGGTGAATTTGGCGCATCATGGATTCTAATTCGGTCTGGCAGTTGGAATAGTTTGTCAGTGCTTGTCGACCAGTTAATGGGCCGGCCGAAGTTTGATCCACTCATCCAACCAATGGCCATGGCTGCTGCTGCTACCCTAATGATTTTGACATTTATTCTATTCATGATTGCAGAAAGATTCCGGCATAATCAAGAGGGAAGTGGTTTCTGATGGCTGAGGTTAACTCATTCCTAACAGTCAATATTGAGGACAAACAGTTCGAGAACACAACGATTTTTTCTAATCTGCGCTTGTCTATGAGAGAAGACGAGATTATCTCTATCTTTGGACCCAGCGGCTGCGGAAAAACTACCCTATTGCGGATGATAGCAGGGCTTGAAGAAACTATTGAAAATGAGATAATTTTGGCAGATGTGTATCAACATCAGGTTGGATTCATTTTTCAAAAACCCGTGTTATATCCACATCTTAATGTGGCCAAGAACATACTTTTAGGCAGTACGGCTAAGTTAACCAAACAAGAACAGTTAGCGACTGTTGATGAATCGTTGCAAATGGTTGGTTTACCGGGATTTGGTAAGAGAAAGGTAACAACCTTGTCCGGAGGCGAAGCGCAGCGTGTGGTGTTGGCTAGAGCACTGCTGGCGCGTCCAAAATTACTACTGTTGGATGAACCATTTTCTTCCCTTGATTTAGACTCGCGGCGACAATTAGCAACCGAGGTGAAAGCTATTTTGCGTGAGCAAAATGTAGCAGCAATTCATGTCTCACACGACATTGAAGAGGCAAAAATCATCTCCGATCGAATTTTAAATTGGGGAAATATTTGCGATCCAAGCAACGCAAGCAATAATAACGAGCAAGACTAAGTCTGACTCGAGCCACATGCCTGCAGTCCCGATAGAGGTTTTGCCCTACGTGAGAGGCATTCAGTTGGTCCTCTCATCCTATGAGGGTTACACCAAAGGCAAACGACGGGAGGCTGATGGACTAATTAGAGATGAGATTAAACGGGCTGGAACAAGGGCTCGCAATCATCTCTCTAATATCCAGGATATTGCGTTCAAATCGGATAACATGGATATTGCTAGAATAGCTAAACTAGCCACATCTGAAATAGACAAACTCATTGAAGATGTTGATAAATCAGTTACAGGGATGAACCACGCGTTTTTTTCTGGCGCTCGCTCGGTAAAGGTATCAGATTTGAAGAAATTGATCAAGCATGACCATGATGTTATCGAAATGGTCACTAAAGCAATCAATATAGCCAACAGTGCAGAGCATGCATTCGGCACCAGTAGTCCAGATGAAGAGGTGAAAAACCTGATACAACAATGCCAGCAAATGATTACAAGTTGTCAAGGCTTCTTTAATTCTAGAAATAAAATACTCGGTGGCCTCAGGCAGAAAACAAAGTAGGTGGTAAAGTGACTAAGAAATTTAAATGGCGAGATAACCCAAATATATTGGCAAAACTAATCGATGCAAATAATCTGAATACGTGGAAATCTCAGGAAGTTGTGCTAAAACCAAATGAGGCCTGTGCATTTATTGTCGATGGCAGAATTGGCGATATCCTAACAGAGAAAGTAGTCGGCAACATTGCAGGAGGCTTCAACAGATTCATTGGTGACATGATGGGTATTACTGCTAAAGATCGCAGACTATTATTTGCCATGACTGGTCCTGCAGATATCTCAATCCCATTCTCTGGCAATCTTCCCAATGGCAGTAATGTCAATGGTTTTGCTAATGTGAGGGTCCAAATACGTCATGATGACATACCAAAACTCCTCAACATGTTTGCTAACAGTGCACCAATGCTTGACCGAAAACGCCTGGCAGAAGTATTGCACAATGAGATAATGATGCGCGTCATCAATCCTACTTTAGCTGAGTGTGAGGATGAAATTTACCTCCGCAGTTCGGCCCTGCAAGAGAAATTCGAAATGCGGGCCGAGGTTGAATTGAGGGCGACATTAGGAACCCTCGGTTTTACCTTGCTGAAAGCATTCATGACATCGAACCAAACTGATAACGAAAAAATCAGCGAACTGCAGGCACAACTGTCTGCTGCTACAAATACCGAAGGCGCCCATGCGGAGGCACTTATTGAAAGAATTGCAATTCGAGAGGCAGCCACCATACGCCGAATTGAATGTGAAGTTAACATTGCTAAGGCAGAGGCTGCAGGTAAAGTTACGGTTGAAATGCAGTTAGAATTGAAGGAGTTGCGTAAACAAGAAGCACAGTGGGAAGCAGAGCTAAAACGCGATGAAGGTCAACTGAATTTGCGAATGAAAGAATCAAGTCATAAGACTGAACAGGCAATGGCACTATTTGAACAGGTTCAGGCTAATAAACGGGCGCGAATAAGGCAACAGATTGACCATCAAGATCAACGAATGGATAAGCAAAATGAACTACAGGTTCGGATGATGGAAATGGCGGCCGAAAATGACGCGTTGACGCCAGAGGTGATGCAAGAATTCCTTCGCCAACAAACCGCGCAAAAAGCTGTTGATGGTCCCGGTGGCGAGGCTGATGTGCCTCAATCTAAGCCCCAAGAATATGATTGCAATGAGTGTGCCAAACCAGTCATGGTTGGTTGGAATACCTGCCCACATTGCGGCATCGGTTTGTGAGTTCACCTAGCGTTTATAATCAATTGACAAGGTTATAATCATGTCAATCAAGTTGGGCTCTAAACCTTGGCGTATATGGAGCAGCCACTGGAATAGGCGAAGCGAAATATACGGGCTACGCCTACCAGCAGCACTGATTTCAGCAATCATTTTTGGCTGTGGTTTTGGTTATCTTGCAACAAACCATTTTGCTAACTGGCGAGATTGGCAGGCATTCGATCCACAAATTGGTTTAGATACAATGATTCCGTTCCTACCATGGATGATAATTCCTTACGCTACACTTTACCTCTATTATCCGATGGCGGCAGTTTTAGGTATGAAAAACGCAGATACACAGCGGGAAAATGTCATTTTTCATCAAACCTTTTTGCTACTTACCTGGATAATCTTTGCAATCTTCATCCTGTTACCCGTGGAAGTCGATATTCGTGATGAGGTTTCTGGTGTTGAGCTTGGAGTATTCCAGGGCGTCTATGATTTACTGCATGCTGTCGACACACCATGGAACGCATGGCCATCGCTTCATATCGTCCAAAGTTTACTAGCGGTATTCGCAGTTACCCGCTGGTATAACAGCGCAGGAAAAAGGTGGCATATCAGATTTTTATGGTTTGCATGGATTATGCTTGTGCTTTCTGTTGTTGCAACAAAGCAACATTTTGTCTGGGATGTTGCTAGTGGGATCATTATTGCAACGGTTGCCTGGAAATTCTGGATTCTTCCTCTAATGAAAAATTCACATAACGAAGAGGTTGTTGCCAGTTTTGAGGCACTGTGATCAGCCAAACACCGCACTCACTGCGTCTCTATTTGTCAAATACAAGGTAAGGCTTATTCCAGCCATTATCATCATCCAGGAACCGACCATCTTGATCATACCTGTGGCCCTTCGCAGGAAATTTATCATGACTTGACGGCCTAATCCAACCAATACTGTAACCGCTATCATTAAAATCAGTAATCCAGCCATTAGGCCACCAATACCCAGAGTAATTGCGCTGCCACCGAGTGTGCTGAGATAAAGGACGAAAGGTAGCACTGCTGCTGCTGTGCAATCTATTGAGGCTGCTGCGTAACCGATACCATACAAATACATGTTTCTACGGGGAGTGAATATTTCATCATCTTCGGTCGTAGAGTACTTATCAACAAACTTTTGCACAAAGCCCATGACATGCGAGGTCACGCCGAGCAACATCATAGAACCTAAAATAATCAGTAATATTGCAATACCAACTGCAATTAAGTGCACCAAACCAGACTTTTGAAATGCCTCCCCCATCAATATTGCTACGATGCCGATAAGAAGGAAGAAAGTCCACATTCCAAAGCCTGACAGCGAACCAATAATCACCGGGCTTGGCATCTTGTTCCTTAGCTTTCCAGCAGCGATAAGTTCGTCCTCACGCGCTCCAAGAGACAAATAGTAAGAAATGAAACCTGGTAATACCGGAAAGGCGCACGGGGAAAAGTAAACCAAGATTGACAGAATCATACCAAGGGCAAATACAGCAACGTAAGAGGTAGACGGCTCCTCCCAAGCAATGCGTAAACCCGCTGTTTCCTCTACTTGTGAACTTAATGCTAACTCAACAACTGAGTCGAAAGAGCGCCACTTATCTGTTGGAGACCCGGTTGCCTGACGCTCGATAATGTAGCCTTCCTCATCAATTACCATCACTACCGGAATTTGACCAGTACCAGCCGTTGTGAACAGCCTGACAGGGTCCGTCACCTTCCCATCTGCTAATATTCCCGAATCAACATTACCCATCCCGGTGGGATATAGTGGCACATCGTAATTTGCGTCTGACTCATTTAGGTAAGCAAGATCTTCGCCATACCAACTGCCATATGCAATTATGTGGAAAGATTTTCCTGATTCATTTGCCATGTCTTTCCAATCTGCCATACGATCTTCTAGGTGATACTGAACTGCATGGCAATTGCTACAATCATGTGCCATCATATCGAATACTATCACCGAACCACGTAAGTTATCGAGATTAAACCAACCTGTCTCATTGACCAATTCTGACTCAACACCAGTTCGATTAAGTGACTCAAACACTATGTTAGGAATCGGTTCTGGGTCGGCATCAGATTGGAATATGTCATCCATACTATCAAACATAGACAGCGCAGCGAAGGAAATAGCAACAAACATAATTCCTGCAATGACAAATGCCTTCCAGGTTTCAAGTCGCTTGAAGACACCCAGATCCATGGTATCTACCAGCCCCATAATTTAGCCTAGACATGATATTTATTGAAACAATCCGTGTTAGGTTTCAAATTAATGGCTGATTTCTCAACCATTCGAGGTCTGAGATATACAACTGACGAATGTCGTCTAAGCCTA
>DUKK01000163.1 GCA_013329355.1 Candidatus Poseidoniaceae archaeon
GCTTCAGAGGCAATGAGGTCTGCTTCTAAGCTCGAGATGTTGGCATTAGCCTCATCAATCATCGCTTGTAATTCGTCAGATGTGGTGTTAGCATCCTCAAGAAGAACCAATAATGAATCTCGATAATTCTCTGCATCGGAAAGTTGTGTTTCTAAGTCAGAAACATTAGACAGCGAATTTGCAACTTGCTGATTAAGCGAATCGATTGAAGACAAGTATGAAGAAATCAATACTTCTTTTTCTTCAATTGTCAGATTTTTGCTTTCAAGTAATTCTTGTAATTCAGCACTTGTAATATTCATTTCGTCAATGGTTTGTTGCAATTCAGCATTTGCCTGAGCTTGCTCAGCAATGGTTTGATTCATTTCATCTTGATTCTGTTGTAAGTCAGCAATCTGTTGATCAAGTTCAGAGGTGTCAAACTCTTCTGTTCCACCTAAACAACCAGCAAGGGTTGTGGTCAGCATTAGAAGAGCCATCATTAGTGCGCTATATTTCCGCATAGCATTGAATTTGTAGTATATCAAATAAACATTCTCCCGAGGTATTTCGCCTTTCTTTCAAGTCGCTATCACTACGGTAATGAGTCGGTTTGATGTGGTTTTAAGGATGTTAAGAATGTAGGAATTTTGCAACATCTTCTGCAGCCACTTCGAATAGTGTTTGCCCTTTTGGTGCGAACCAATGGCCTGTCTCAAAGTTCTTTATCATACATGAGTCGGAGTTGAAAATATTTTCCAAGTCATTCTGTTTATTATAATCGCATATTTTGTCTGTTGTGCCTGCAACTACAAGCACAGGACTAGAAAGTAACCCCAGTTTCGCCTTATTATTTTTGAGGAATAACTTCGTTGATGAACTCTCGAGATATACCTGGTCATAAAATTTAGTCCAGTAATTTTCAGGGTATAGTTCGGAACGTAGAGCAGCAAGCCCGCTCATGATGAAGCCTGGAAACCTATCCGCTTTTTCCATACCGAGCCAGTCATGAAACCAATGCTCCAGTTCTTCTTGCCCATCCCAAGCAGCAAGGCTTCCCCAATTCTTAGATTCATATGTTGCGTTGTAGGTTTCACTAGTAACCTCATTATAGAAATAAGGTGCTAGTAAAATTAACTGGTTGATGTTATTCGGATTTCTAATAGCATAATTTGTTGCAATCGAGCCTCCTAATGAATAACCCATTAGGTCGAACGATTCTGTTAATCCGAGCTTAAGCAAAAACCTCTCCAAGCAGGCCGTCAGGGCATCAATTGAACATCCGGGTTCAACAAAATCCTGATCAATTGCGACCCGTTTTCCATGGTATGGCAACTCGAAAATGATTCCCCGCCGATTGGGAATGAGTTTTATCAGGTCGCCGAATTGTACACCCAATAGGCGCATGTAGACACCAAGTCCTGGTACTATTACAAGCGGTTTTTCATTGGTATTTTGTTTGTCATCACGTTCCAAATACCATGCTGTACGCCCATTATCCAAAGAAACACTCTTCTCCTGGAGTTTAGATTTAGACAGTTGTCTTGACATATCGATCTTGACGAGAGTTTTACCTAACGAGGGAAGATAGAAAGGTGATGTAATCCGTAGCAATCCAGCAAGGACTATGACTGCAAGAATTAAAGTTACAGTGCTTGTCATAACTTAACCACAACTACTTTGTTTATTTATTTTTACACCATTATTCCAAGCATGGCAAATGGCAATAATTACTCTAGAAAATTGGGTTGATTTGAGTTTATGCAATTACAAAAAATGTACTATTACAATAGTGAATGCTAGAGAAGTGACAGAATTCCGCCAGACATCAAAAAAACTAGGACACATGCCGATGGTTAACACCACACAGAGCGTCAAATTTTGGTATTTTTGAATCTATCAAACAACTGAATTTTTGAAACAAGAACCCAAAACCGTTTAACCGTCCGATTACCAGCGGTCACTGTGAACACTATGAAGCACAAAGATGACGACGCTGGCGGCCGCCTGATTTCATCGGCAATTGTTCTGCTTATACTTACTTCATTGGCTCCGCTCATCAGTACTGGCACTCCAGCACAGCAGGCTGTTTTGACTGATGGAAATATATTTTCATCTAGTTCATCTAATGAGTCTTATGACCTGTTTATTGACTCCTCTACCTCACAATCAGGCGGTGATGGTTCTATTTCCACTGCTGAGCCGGACGGCTCTTCTGAGGAACTCAGCGTATTATCAACGGTAGAGTTCTATACCAACGAAATGATCAGCGATATCAGATTTTATGGTGAGGGCGCTAATAACTACATCGAATTGAGTATTTACCTCAAGTTCACCGGTAATGATGGCGCGACAACTGATGTTACATTCAGACTCTTGTCAGGTAGCACCACAGTAGAACAAGTGGTCTTAGAATTAGATGATCCCTGCACTGAAGGCGGCGGCTTTGGCGGAATCGGCGGAGGCTCCTGCACTTATGCAGTCAATGTAATCAACTTCGAAATACAAGAATCTGGTTTCTTGGTAGAGAATGGAAAAAAATTGGGTCTAGAGATAGATGCGACGATTGACGGCTGTCAAGGTGGTGGAGGCATCACTGGTGGTGACGCCAACTGTGATGTGGAGGTCCAGTTTGGCGATATAGATTCAACAAATAGTTTTTCAAAACTAGAAGTCAAGGCTAACGCGTTGGCAAATTCTGCTGTCAAGGTGCACATGCCGGGCTCTGGTTGGACAGATAATGAGGTTCTGGAATGGTATCCTAACCACCGTCAAGAGTTTAGAGAGATGCAGTTCACTTTACAGGTAAAAGATGCGTTTGGCAGGGATGACATCGAAAGCGTCAATTTGGTGATGAGTTCAAATGAAGGCGCAACAACGATATTCAACGAAGAATTTGAAGATGACGATTTGATTCTTGATAACAACGGATTAGTCGGAAATTTCACTTACGTATTTGATCAGGGAATCGAACCCGGTGAATATGATGTAGTCTTGGAAATTCAGGACATTCAAGGTCATACAGTGTTGTTTGAACACCAAGGTTTGGAATTTATGGAGCACGGCATATTCCTCTCCCTACCATCCAATCAGCCAGACACTGTGCTGATTGCGCCAGGTCAAACCTCAAGCGTGGAATTTTTAGTTGAGCATACCGGGTCTTCGTCCTCTGATCTAGAGGTAGTATTCGATTTGGCCAGATCACTACCATCCTCTTGGTCTGATCCGATCTGGGATAAGCCACAAGGATATTCCCTGCAAGGTGGAGGCACATCAGCCCGCCCCATTTTACAAATAGATGTTCCAGAGGGAGACTTGTCCAACACTCCTGAAAAACTAGAAGTTGAAGCTAGGGCCTTTGCTGAAATCGATGGCACCACAACAGAGGTTGCAGTCGTTGAGATTGTACTCAACATCGAGGAAGTAGGAGTTTACGCTCCGCCTCGTGTTTCCATATACGAAGATGAGGAACATCAAATACAAATTTCCGATTCAACCCGACCAGAATTATATGACGAGACATTGTCTCACTACATCGATTCAGATGAAATAGGTGATTTTTACATCGATATATTCAACTCAGGATTTGATACCGATTCTTTCTTCATTAGAGTTAATGAGATGCCAACCTCGTGGCAATACAAGTTCTTTGACAATGATACCGGAATGGAACTTACCGAGGAGGGTATTAATTCGGTAACTCCCGATATCGGCTCTCACGATATCCTCACAATCAGCATGGAGGTTTATCCACCGGCTGACCGTGAAGCTCAGGATATTGGATTAGTTTCTCTCCAGATAACCAGTTCAGGGGATTCAGAGTTACAAACCGATAGTAGCTTTACAGTTCATCGAACATTTGGCATCCTAGCCGAGACTATATCTGACAGCGATGGCGGTGTGCTAGGTACAGTTGGTCCAATCGATCCTGGTGAGTCACTAAGTTACACAATTAGGATTTCAGATACCAGCGATATTGCGGGTGAAACCACATGGCGTATTGTCAACCCGAAGGACCTGCGCAGGAACATTGATGCAGAGCAAGGCTACAGTTCATGGGACTATACTATAACTGATAGTCAAGGTAATGACATAATCGTGGTAAATTTGGCGTCTGAGACATATGAAGATGTGAATCTCGGAATCACGTTACCGGAGAATGTCGAGGCTGGGAATCAGACTATCTACTTGAGAGTCTCAGAAGAGGGTGTAGACTCAAATGAAGCTCGTTACTTTGACTTGCCAATAGTTGTCAAAGTTGAGGAAGATGTGCAGCCTGGTAGACTACCTATCACCCAAAAGAGTGAGTATACGCGATTTTCGTCACAAGAGAGTAAGAGCATCGAGTTTAGGATATCTAACGATAACAATATCCCGCTTGATGTAGTCATTGAACTTGAAGAACCAACTGGCTGGGATGGTGAAATTGCTGCGTCATCCTCGCAAGTTGGTGGTGGGTTTTTGCTACTGACTATGCCAGCGTATACCAGCAAAGATTTCTTTGTTGAACTTACTGCTCCAGATAATCTAAAAGACGGAAACGATGTTGAATTTGTTCTTCGTGTAACGCCGATGGATGATGAGGTGCCATACAACTCGACGTTTACCCAACTTTCTGTGTTCAATTTCAAAACGGAGTGTACTGGACTGAACTGTTTTGTCAATGAGTTGTATGATCCTGAACCCCAAACACTTGTTCTCGGGGCTGGATTAGTAGTGCTGTTCATACTAGCAGTCTACCGAAGAGGTAGGTATGATTCCTCAGGCGCAAAGTTTGTCGACGATTTGGAAGAGTCGCAAGAAGAATCACTCGATGATTCCGAGGAAGTAGAGCTCGATGTCCCGGCCCCAGTTGTCGAAGACGATGACATTGAACTGCTCGATGAATTAGACCAAATTTGAACTTGATTCAGTATATCGTTCGACATATTGTATGAACAACGTACCATTTGCCTTATGAATTATAAAAACAGCCGAGACATGTTGATACCATGCGAAAGCGTTCATTGTTGCAAGGGCCGGCGGCAAATTTGCAGGTTTTAGAACACAGAAATGTGTTGAAGTCAGTGTCGTTAATCGCACTGATGTTGCTGTCAACAATCGCTTCGATTAATTTCTTTGCTATCGATGCAAGTGCCACCACAACCGACCAAGATGGGGACGGCTTAACTTACGGTCTAGAGTATCTAATCAATTCATTCCCCAATGATCCAGATACCGATAATGACGGTTTGCCCGACGGATGGGAATGGAAATACGGACTGGATCCGCTATCTAGCGCTAATGATGACGGTGCGGTCGGTGACCCTGATGGCGATGGCATGTCGAACTTGCAAGAATACACTTACTTGATGCCAACAGGATGGGACAATCCCGGAACGCCAAATCTGCTTGACAACGGAATCTGGTGGAATGGGACAGTTCCAGTCAGTAACTGGAATGAAGAGGATTCACTGCAATATCTGAGGCCAGGTTGCGGCGATGTTGGTCCTGATGGCAACGCCAACACAATCTTGTGTGATGAAGATCCAGTGGGTAATATTTGCGCTAATGGTTTTGACGACGATCAAGATGGCTTGGTCGATTCAGCAGACCCTGATGGCGATGGTGACGCTGACTGTTCATCGGATGATGATGACGGTGATGGATTAATCGACGAAGACGTCAATGGTTGGGACACAGATGGTGATGGGATGCCGGATGGCTGGGAAGCAGCAAACGGTCTCAATGCGACCTCACCATCTAACTTTGATGGACCCAATGGCGACCCTGATGGTGACGGTTTGACGAATTTACTAGAGTATGTTAATCCAACATGGAATACCATGTGTGGCTCAGTCCCATGTTTCAGACCGGGTCCAGACGGCAACCCAACCGAAACAACATCACCTTGTGACCCCGTAACGGGAGTAGGTCCGGGAGGCTGTGCCACATATACTGCCGAGGTTGACGGC
>DUKK01000034.1 GCA_013329355.1 Candidatus Poseidoniaceae archaeon
CATGGTTGGACCATTGCCGATGGCTACTGAAATTTCGCCCGCCGAATCTGGCGAAGCAGAGGGCTGTATCCAATGTCAAAGAGGTAGTAAATTAGTGTTATTTGTCACCGGCAAATGCCACTGGGGCTGTGATTATTGTCCACTATCCGACAACCGTAGGGAATCACCAGATATGTTTGCCAATGAACGCCGGTGTAACGACTGGGCTGCTGTAATTGAAGAAGGACGAGCAATGAATGCCACTGGAACAGGCATCACTGGTGGAGATCCAATGCTCGATATGGAAAAATCACTTGAAGCAGTTAGACAGTTAAAATCGGCGTTTGGTCAACAGCATCATATTCATATCTACACTTCGATACCATTTGACCCAGTCCACAGTAAGCGATTCGCCGACGCTGGTTTAGATGAAATTCGTTTCCATCTGCTGGATGGCAAACTAGCGAGATATGTCAAAGTCATTGACGAATGTCATAAGTTCGGGATCAATGTTGGTATTGAATTACCGTGCGAGCCCGATAAAGCAGACGAATTATATGCGCTGTTGAGTGAGTTGGATGGTTCAAATGTCCAATTTTTGAATCTCAACGAGCTCGAGATAACCATCGGAAATCAGACCAATATGGACATCCGTGGATTCAACCTAAGCGGCGCAATGACTGCTGCTGCTGAGGGTTCCTATGAGTTGGCAACTAGGCTCAAGCAGCATGCAAAAGATATGAGTTTTCATGTTAAATTTTGCAGTGCGAATTTCAAAGATGCTGGTCAATTACGAGCAAGATTCAGACGAAGAGCAGAAATTACGCTGAGGCCCTATGAAGTCATCAGCACTGATGATACAATTTTATTTGGTGCGATTCCAACAAATGAGGGAGATGCAAGAGATGATATGGTTGAATTATCAGACCATCTAGATTTATCTGAAGGTTGGATTAGATACGACCCAATCGCTCGTCGAATCGAATTACCTCTTTCTGCTGCCGAAGTTATTGCTGATGTTCTACCTGTTCAAGTGCAACTAGTCGAAGTCCATCCAACCCATGAAAGATTAGAAGTATCTGTTGTAAACTTAAACCAAAATAGGTGACTGTGAGTTATAATTAATACTAAATAACTCGCTGTTATGGTTAATCTATGCGTATGAAATCAATTCTACTTCTCGCTGTTGTTTGTTGTATGCTCTTGCCGACCTCGATTGGCGCAAGCGAGGGTGGTGTAGATGTTAATCCGAGTGAGGACGACCCGTTTACTGTAGTGACTAGGGATAGTCCCTCAATTGATAATAAACAATGGTCCCTTACCATCGAGATGAGCGAAGAGGCATTCGATAACGGAACAACCTTCGAGATAATCACCCAAATATGCACAAACGATGGAATATGTGACCCGCCAGTAACAATGGACGCAGAGGTTGAGGAAAGACTCCATTCAATCTCGCTAACTCCACCAAATGACCACACATATGTGAATTGGCGAATTAAGGCAACAGACTCAGATGGCAACAAAACTAGCTACCCCCATGGCGATTGGTTCAAGACTTGGTCATCTTGTTATTACAACGACGGCAATTGGGGTGGCAGCGATTCACTAGGTGACGGATGTTCAAGCGATGGCGAAAACACACCTGGTTTTGGTAGCCTTGTGACACTGATTGCTGTATCAGCTGCTGCTGGCATCGCAGTAAACACCCGTTCTAACCAGAAATAATACGCTACAGGAATTGACAACACAAACATAATTGTAGACCAATATCGTGGTTCTTTAACCATCTACCGTTGGTTTTTGCTCAAGCTTATGGCCAATAACTCCAAAGGTCTCTCAACTACCTAGTTGGGAAGCATATCAACCGGCATATGGTGCTAAAATTACAATCAATTTTACACCACATGAATATTACTAGTACGCGAAACTTGATAACCGGATTTATTGTATCATCACCATGGAGTGGGCCACAGTTGGCGGTTTTGCATTGGTGACCTATATCGCTATTGTCACCTTTTTCCACCTACTATTTCCTGAAAAGCACCTTGATTGGACAAGAGTGAAGCTAGACAACATTGAGTTCCCTGATGGTTTTATTTGGGGTGTTGCAACTGCTGCTCATCAAATTGAAGGTGGCAATACAAACAATTGGACTCAATTCGAAGCAAGCGAGAACAAGGAACCTAGCGGTTCGGCTTGCGACCATTGGGAACGGTGGCAACAGGATCATGATTTATTAGTCGAACTAGGGGTCAACAGTTATCGGTTTTCAATAGAATGGAGTAGAATCGAACCAAATGAAGGAGATTGGGATATGAAAGTTATTGAGAAATATTCTGCCATGGTTGACTCGCTTATCGCCAAAGGAATAGAGCCAATGATTACTCTACATCACTTTTCTCATCCAATATGGTTTGAAGAAAAGGGTGGATTTTATGAGCGAGAAAATTTATCATATTTTGTTGATTATTGCAACCGTATTTTCCCTTACTTTTCTAGTCGGGTGACTAAATGGTGTACTGTGAATGAGCCTGATGTATTTTCGATAATGGGTTACCATATGGGCATGTTCCCACCTGGACAAAGGTCGCCCATTAAAGCCATAAGAGTGATGAAAAATGTAATGATTGCACACGGAGAGGTTTATCACAATTTGAAACAGCTAAGTCCAAAATCATACATTGGCCTCGCTAAAAATGTGACTATTTTCGACCCCTATAGAAGATGGAATTTGCTACATTGGTTGACGTCTTTTGCTCTCAATTACATTTGGAATGGTGCCATAATATCTGCGCTCAAGCGTGGAAGAATGTATGG
>DUKK01000233.1:0-4622 GCA_013329355.1 Candidatus Poseidoniaceae archaeon
AAGCGCCCCAGCATAGCTAAGTTGAGTTGGATCTTGTTTCCAGCCCGGTAATTTGTCATCAAACAATTCTGCCATTGTCGGTGATGTCCATGTAATGTGATGAACACCGTTTGTAAGAGGATGGATGTGATAATTATCGAACATCGTTGATGCCACTTGCGCATTCAAATTTGATACCGCATTTACTTGCTCAGCCAAAGCGACCGCTAGGTGCGACATCGAGCATCTAGCACCGTCTTCTGGATCGCCAACAGATTTCACCAATTCAACAACATCTGCCGGCATTAAATCTCCGAGCACCTCGTTGACATCTGCCCAATCAAACCGATCATGGCCGGCGGGCACTGGCGTGTGTGTGGTGAACAGAATCTTCTCGCTTAGTTGCTCACGTGTCCATCCTTGATGCAGTAACTCCAGCAGGGCGAATGTGCAGTGGCCTTCATTGAGATGCAAGCCAGTGAAATCCTTTCTCAGCATGTTGAGCAAACGCACACCACCAACGCCGAGCAAATACTCTTGCCTGATTCTGACATCATCATTACCCCCGTAGAGTCGGGCGCCCATGCTTCGGTGGTAGTCGGAGTTTTGTGGGTGGTGAGTGTCCATGAAGTAAACAGGAACAATATGACCAGTTATACCAACGACCTCGACTTTCCAAATCCTAGCGTGTAGGGTCCCATCGTCTAGTGGCAAGGAGATGTCTAAACCAGTATCTATCAGGTGGTCTGCTGGGTCGATAGCGCCAAAACTCTCGGTTTGATTACCCGCCTCGTCGATATGCTGTCGACCATATCCCTCACGGTATAACAGCGTGACACCAACTAGGTTAACTTCCGCATCGGCAGCAGATTTGACGTGGTCGCCTGCTAATACGCCTAGACCGCCAGAGTATGTATGGAGTTCCGACCATAGTCCGATTTCAGCAGTAAAGTAGCCTACTAGTCCCATTCGGCTGAGGGTTATTGAGAGGGGTTATCATACTGACCCTAAACGATTAAACCTCATAGGTTCAAATCCTTCCATTCAAACTGCCATTGCCAGTTCCCTTTCTCGATTCCCGGAATATTCATTCTTCCCGATGTATCGAGGCGCAAAATATCCTGCAAAGGTATTATGCACAGCGGCGCCGCGCAATCTTTGGCTACCTCGATTAGTGAACCTATAACGTCATCTGAGTCACCAATAACCGACCTCACATTGGTTTTGATGTCATCTCCGGCCGACTGCCACCACCCAAGTAAAGTATCATTATCATGAGTTCCAGTATAAACGACTTGCATGTCGTTAATATTGTTAGGGTTATGTGGGCTTTCTTGGTTATCAGTGCCAAAACCGAATTGTAATATTGCCATGCCCTGCAGATTAAATTTCAGCCTGAGGTCAATCACTTCTTGCGGAATAATCCCCAAGTCTTCAGCGATTATTCGTGACTCATCACCAGCGATATCGATTAGTTGCTGGATTAGCGCCGCTTTTGGACCTTCTTGCCATTCGCCAATGATACCATTTTCCGCCTCACGAGGCACAGCCCAGGCGGAGTGGAATCCCCTAAAGTGGTCAATTCTTACAATATCGAAAAGTCGCAACATACGTGCCATTCTCTCGCGCCACCAGCGCCAGCCTGTGCGTTCATGCTCAGCCCAATTATAGAGCACAGTGTTCCATTTCTGACCTGTTTCGCTGAAATAATCAGGCGGTACTCCTGCTACCACAGCTGGTAAACCATTTTCATCTAGTTGAAACAGTTTAGGGTTGGCCCATACATCGGCCGAGTGGTGGGAGACGAAGATCGGCAAATCGCCAATTAATTCAATTCCATGTTCATTAGCTAGACTCTTCATCGCTAACCATTCGTGCTGGAATATCCCCTGACGGGTGATTTCTGGGTTTACTTTTTTGCGCCAGTTAGCAATTGCTTCCGGCTCTCTATCGCGTAATTCTTTTGGCCATTCAGTCCAATTTTTACCGGGGAAGTGCTCCGTTATGGTGGCAAATACCGCCCAGTCATCGAGCCAATAAGCCTCGGTCGATAAGTCGCCAACACCTTCACCTGAGCAGAGCCTAAAATTACCGGCGAACGCCGACGGTGAGGCGTATGGTGAGTTATGTTTGTCCGGCGGGGTAAGCGGTAGAAACTGCCACTTTGTGTAGTTGTTAGCCTTGAGATATTGAATGAATTCCTCGCCGTCTGAAATCTGTCCGCCGGGTAAAGAGGTCAAATGACACAGAATGCCGACCTCCTCCCCCATAGACTAACTGGCTGACAATAAACCCTTTCAAGTTATCACATTCAGCCATTCTTGATGAGAGCGACTGCTGTATTCATCGTAGTATTATTTTGCCTTCAATCCGGAATGGGATTTGTTTCGGCGGTTACGCCTGAAACGATTATTATCGACGGGGATGTATCCGAGTGGTCAAGTGATACCGAATTGGCGGTTGATGGCAATGGTGTAAGCCTTCAGACTACCTGGGATGAGAACAATTTCTATGTTGGATGGAGCGGAACCGATTGGGCATCGATGTCAAATGGCGCTGATTTATTCATCTACTTCAACTCCAGCGAAAGCGGTTCAGTCCTAAGTAAAGATTGGAATTTTGCCCACACATTACCATTCGCGGCCGATTACGGCTTTGCGTTAGAGGATTCAAATTACCATCAATATTTTGCCTATGATGGCACCTCTTGGGCCGATCAAGGCCAATTATCTACCTCAGAAATTTACGTAGGATGGGCTGATAATCCGGTTACTGAGCTGGCGATCCCTTGGACAGCAATCGGTAGTCCGACTAGCCTAGAGTTCATCGTTTACGCTCAGTGGCAAGATGAAGGCCACGTCTGGACGGCATTCCCAAGTGAAAACCCAAGTACCTCAAATGGTGCAGAAACGTTCAGCCATTATTACCGTATTGATGACATTAACAACGCCACTTCTCCTAATAGTGTTCCAGTTATGGAGGCGGGCGGAGTTGACAAAGTAGACGATGCATTAAATCTAGCAATTATCTTTCACCAACACCAGCCGTATTACAAAAATAAACTGACAGACACCTATGAGATGCCTTGGGTAAGAGTTCACGCCATGACCGAATATGTTGACTCTCCGGGGATTTTAGCCCAGACAGGAACTAAGGTAACCTATAATCTAGTTCCGTCATTTATTGAGCAATTAGTTGATTATTATGAAAATGAGCCGCTCGACGACCATACTGACATGGCCAAACGGCCCTGGCCAGAGGGCGGTTATCCAAATGCTACTGCGCTGGAGTTACACACGATGCAATTCCAATCTTTCTGGAACAGCGGCTGGATTTACAATGTCTCAGAAACTGGTCACATACAGTCTTGGCTCTATCCGTCTAGTTCTCGTTACTCAGAACTTTATGATATGACGCTGCATAATCTCAAGCCAGCCACAATCATGAGCGATACTCTACTATCGGAGCAAGACTATCTCGACCTCCAAGTATTGTGGTATCTGTATCAGTTTTCACCAGATTATGTGCTCGGTGAATACGACGTTAACCACCGAGATCAGGGCTTGATCGACTTATTCATGCAACCGGGGCAGTATACGCATGCCGACCTAATGTATGTCATCGACAAACAACACGAACACATGGCAAACGTATTGCCAATGTATAGTGAACTTGCCGCTAGTGGGCAAGTCGAATTGACTACTACACCATACTACCACCCAATTATGCCACTCCTAATGATGGACGGCTGGACCATGGAAGACGGAATTCGCGTCAACAAAGCGTCGTGGCCAGAGGACGTGCAGAATCACCTGATAACTGGAATGGATTTGTTCGAGGAAAAGTTAGGCTTCCGTCCTACCGGTATGTGGCCAAGTGAACAAGCGGTTTCACCGGCAATGGTTGAGCCCGTGTCTGACGTCGGTATTCAGTGGATGGTGACCGATGAGGAGATTCTCATGAAGTCAACCGACGTTAATGGTAACTTCATTGATGTTGATGTAGCAAGCAACCTTGCAACGCCATGGCTCGTTACTGGTTCTGACGGCGGTGAGGTTGCAACCGTTTTCCGAGACCGAGTTATCTCAGATAGAATCGCCTTCCAATACGGCACAATGACTCCCGAGGCTGCGGTATCCGATTTCATCGCTTACCTTGACAATATTAGACAAGAACTACTCGACGCCGGAGAAGACCCTTCTGAGCATTTGCTGACCGTTGCATTGGATGGCGAAAACTGGATGTTCATGTCGGAGTTCCAACATCAAGATAACGCCCGTCCATTTATGCATGAATGGTATACTAGACTCGCATCTCATCCAACGATTGTTACTACCACACCGACTGAATTCTTGTCGACGAATCCCGATTTGCCAGTAATCGATAACATCGGTACTGGCTCATGGATCGATGGAACTCTGCGTACGTGGGCTGGCGAGCCAGAAGAAAGCTTGGGTTGGCAAAGATTGGTTGAAGCCCGTCAGGCACTAGTGGCCTTTGAGGAAGATAACCCAACTCACCCCGGACTCGACACAGCTTGGGAATCGCTCTACATTGCTGAAGGCAGTGATTGGTTTTGGTGGTATGGTCTAGACCAAGATAGCGGTTATGATGAGAACTGGGACGTCTTGTTCAAGGTCCAC
>DUKK01000233.1:4925-5694 GCA_013329355.1 Candidatus Poseidoniaceae archaeon
CGTCTTGTTCAAGGTCCACCTCTCTAATATCTACCGCGCTATCAATCTAGATTTGCCACCATATCTGCAAGACCTCTGGACCGGTGCTGCCACTCCAATTGTGCCGTATAGCGGCATTATTGAGCCAATGATCGATGGCATAGCTTTACCTGGTGAATGGGACGGGGCAGCCAAGTATGATGCAGCAGTAGATGGGGGCGATTTCGACATCGAGAATTTCTACGTCGGCTACGACTCAAGCAACATCTTCATGCGCATAGATTCAGTTACTGCCGATGAACTTGCGGCGATTTCCCGTAACTCACAATATGACGAGCCAGACCTAGCAATCTACTTTATGCAGCCTAACGCAGTAAACTTCAACGAAGTAGAAACTAACTTCCGCACCTACTACGGTAATCAGATTCTTGGTTTCCCTGCTAAATACATGGTCGCAATTGATTTTGACACGGTGAGAGAAGACGGCCGGGCAAAGTGGAATTTATTCGAGGCTAAAGGCAAGACAGGCGATAATGAGCAGTGGGTTCTAACCAGCACATCCTCCTTAGGCAGTTGCGCAGTTGATGAGGTCTATGAGTTCGTTATTCCTTGGGCTGAAATTGGCCTAGCTCCACGTTATACCACTCGCATCAAGGTTGTCTCTTCATGGGCGGGTTCCCTATCATACGGTGACGGTGAGGACATGGAAGTAGCGCCACCAGCACCAGCCGAACTAGTTCTGCCGGACTTGGAAGAATGGGTTACTCTGCTCGAGCTAGATGATGCCCTC
>DUKK01000061.1:0-961 GCA_013329355.1 Candidatus Poseidoniaceae archaeon
AATGACATTGCCGTAATCGTCATCACTGCTGCCAAGGCATACTCCAAACGCCACAAAGCATTGCTCGACATTATCGACAAACAGTGCAATCAAAAATTGTTGGGAAGGAATCGACGCCAGGGCGGGGTTACTAAATTATGGCTGGTCCATCAACCAACTGGTAGTTCCGGATTCCGCGCATACTGGAGCGACCAAGAAACTCTGCAGCAAACCTATAGTCGGATATTGCATCAAAAATTACGGACAGATTATCAACAAGATCTCGAGGAAATAACCCTCTTAGACTAGAAAAATAGCATTACTGGAAATCGAACAAAGTCGTAGCCTTGTTACCTGCAGCAATCTCAGAATCGGTCCAGCCATAGGGTGCCAGTATGGCCCAAGCCGCTCTTACCGCTAATTCTCGATAATATGCAATATCGATACGCAGATTTGGTGAGTTGTCAATTTCCTCGAGTAGAATTACTCGGTCTGCTGGATCCTTACTATCACACTTCACCACAACAAATCTAGCCTTACGCCCGGGCAATATATCATGCCCTAGTGCGTTAGCTCTGAGCAGGGCTGAGTGAGTTGTTGTTGATACGGTAAACTGCTCTAAGGTCTTGGTAACCCGCCGAGTAATTACCAGTTCTTTAGGCGGTATTTGATGCTCATCAAGTCGTAATAATTCTTCATGCAATAAACTACAGATAGTACTCTGCACATGTTTACCGGTCACATCGATGCCATTGTCAACACAATCTACCATAATCTGTAATGCGGAATCTTGTAGATTCTTAACCCACTCACAGGTCGAATGTTGGCGTGATTCAATGCCTCTGACCTTCAAACCCTTGGTTCCATACGCCCAATACTTGGTCAAAGAACCAGCACCGTGCATTCGACTGGGTAAGAATCCAATGAAACTGTAGAGATCCTCATACTCCAACGGAATGCCGATTTCTTGAGTAACGCGTTC
>DUKK01000061.1:1354-4165 GCA_013329355.1 Candidatus Poseidoniaceae archaeon
TCAACAATCGCGTGTAATACAGTCCACCCCTCTTCTTCCGCAATCGCAATGGTTTCCAACAATATTTCCCGAGCCCAAGCACATATCGCCTCGTGTGCTTCTATACGACCAAAGCGAGCATTTTTGTAGCCAGTATAGCCAAAACAGGTCACTAACAACCATTTCAAGGCGTTTTGCTGTTTGTCAATAGCATCACCTTTGCGAACCATCTGCTGCTTTAATTGACGACGGCGTTCGATAATCGGCGCTACTACTCGCCCAAGGAAACCGTGCACTCTACCGCAGGTATGTGATGACAAACCAGGCACTTGCAATGCATAAGAACTGGGTATTGGAAATAATCCCGTGCCGACTCGTTCTTCCAAACGGCGACGTCTAAACTCGCTATTCGCCGCGTTTATCTCTAGGGGGAGATAATTTGCTGACGTCACAATTTCATCAGTCGGTTGACAACACGCACAATTTAGTGTCTCGGGTGAGATGTTGCGGGTTGCGATGATACTAGGAAATAGACTAGCAAAATCAAGTTCAATGACGTCGGTGTAAAGCCCCGGTTTGCTATCAAGGTAGAGACCGCCACGGTCTGCCATCATCAATTCCCAAGCCGTTTTAGTATCCTCAGGACGATTCTTTTTCCACGGTACTAAAACACCGTCCTCCATTGCAATACGCATCTGAATCGCGCTAATTACCGATCCAGGCGACAGTCTTGAAATGTCCTGTGGTGATTGTCGTGAGTGTCGGGCTAGTTCGAACAGACCGTGTAATCCGCCTTCACGAACAATAAAACTGGCTCTGATATCGATATGTAAACGACCGTGAATTGGAAAATAACTGTCCTTACGTATTACTTGTCCATAAGAATGAACAATTCTCGACATTGTGCGCGGCTGCAGTGCAATATTTTTGCGACTCAAGGTAAACGACTGGTTTGAGTCTTGACTCAACTTTTGTAGCATCGAAAAATGTAGAAAATCACCACCGTTGGTCATGAGGATGTCTGGATCGAAACGATTGATTTCCTGCTGTAACGCGCCGAGAAATTCTGCGGTAGAACCATTGTGATAGACTTTTGACGAATCGATTACTCTGCTTTCATTAATACCAGAGTTAAGTAATAATGTAACCGATTTTAACTGTGAGTCAATTGTATCAAAGCCGTCAGCTGAATCATAATCAAAAACCATTGTCATCTGAGTCAATGCCGGCCATTCGTCTGACTGTTCATGAGCGATAAATTGGTTGCCGGTCCATTCAACATATTGGAATGGTGCAATATTATGCTCAACAAAAAATCGCTGAGCCAAGTGTGCATCAACAGAGTATAGGGTGTAACGATGGAAATCCCCTCTTGATTCAATGTGGTTAGCAAGTTGGCGAATTCTTCGACTGTCCGCTAAATCGACCTCCAATACGTCATGCATCTCATACTGGTCTAGGGACAACCGACGTCGAATAAAGCGCATCGCACCAATAGCAAAACGCATCTTGATCTCCGGATATTCTAGCCAACTCGCTAAATTTTCTAAGCGTGAACTGTTCGAATGTATGTGAATTGTAGCACACCATGGAATCGGTAGATGCTGTACTCCTACACCTTTGACGAAAACCCATACATCCATTGTGATGCCGTCATCACCTAATTGTGCATCGATTACCCAGCCTTTCACATCATCACACTTCGTCAATTAACGTCTCAATCACTCGTTCTAACTCGGCAATCTTGCTGCAACATTCTAACAGCATAGCAAGCAGCATTGGCTTCCACGAATCATGAGCAGGAAGCATACCGCCTGCGGTTCGCCGGGTTCTTACACCATTGATTAGGCGATCTAACGCATTACGGTCTACAGAATTGAGGGCCCGTCGAAAATCATCGAGGTTGGTTAATTCTGCTTCAATACGGTTGCGCCAAGTTGGAACTGTTCGACCCATTAACCAAAATTGACCGAGCCAAATTACCATGTTTTCCAACACAGAGTGGGTTAATTTTGTTAAAGTAAAAGTTGCTTAAATTAACTTCATTTGAACCGGGTAACTAATCTCGTAGTCTACCTCACAGAGAGTCCAAAGTAACTCTGCTAATCGCCACAACGCCGACGGTAGCAAGCCAATGATGTCAGTGGAGGTTTGTTCACCATCGAGTAAGTGATATTGCAGGTCAAGTATTTGGCTACTATCAAGATGAGGCGACTCAGACAAATCAATCGAATCCATTGAAATAATCCGTGCTACAGATGTTGTTTTATCTTTTACAGTGACGTGAACTTTACTTTCACCCTGACTAGATTCAGTTTGCAAATTTTCTCGAGTCCCGGCTGGTATGCCTCTGAGTAAATCACTGCTGATGTTGGAGAGCTTGTTAGATTGGATTTTCTCAGCAATCGATTTCAAACGATTCCCGATATTTTCGGGCAAGTCATTGACCTGCTCAAAAGTTAGTTCTCCTTGGTCCCAGTCACCAACCGGCTTACCAATGTGCAAGACATTGACGCCATTGTCATACATCACTCGCGCCGCAAAACACTCTATTAGCGAATTTCCATACACGATGAAAATCTCGTCCTCAGGGCTAGTATGTCGGTCAACGTAACTGGCATACTTGGCCATGTCTAATCGAGATGCATGCGTTTCTAAATCGCGCTTTCTGACAACCCCCATGACGGGAAGCGATGGGAAGAACGGTCGGTCAAATAAGCCGTGGCACCATTGTATGCCAGCAATTGATGAAGGGTCGCGACCGTCCAGCGCATACTTGTCATTATACGCCTGTGCTCGAGCCAAAGACTGTTCTAGAGTCTCGCACCAGTG
>DUKK01000146.1 GCA_013329355.1 Candidatus Poseidoniaceae archaeon
AATATCTAAATCATCTGTCAATAAAGCGGTTCCATGACTCCAAAATGAGTAATCAATATCAACGATGCTATTTGCTAATTGATAACCCAAATCAATCCTGTAGTAATCACCATCATCAATCATTCTAGAAGTGTCAGCAATTTCAATAAGTGGAATCAAATTTCTAATTTCAATTTCTACATCTACGCTGATTGGATCATTCAAACCATTTGTCCTAGCATTATCAGTATTGTCAACTATCAGACTCCATCCACTGTTTTTTCCAGTTTGATATTCCCATGAATAACTACAAGTGTCTTCGAATGAGAAATGCTTATTCCAATCCCATTGAGATGATTGTAGGGTGCTGGTTTGTATCGAATCCATATACAAAAAATCGAGGTCATCAGAACTGGTAAATCCAATATCACAAGATACAGAAGTAGAGATAATCTGACCGTCCTGTACTGCACCAATGCTTAATTCAGTAAAGGAATTAACATCGACCCAAGTTCTAGTTTTCAAATGCTGAGATGATGGTGTGGAGATGATGACTTCAACATCGCCTGTCACAGTATTTCCAGAATCTGAAGCTTGGCCGATAGCGTTTGAATTATCAAGCAATATGTAGTATGTATCCGAACTCAAAGTAGTGAATACATAATCATCACTGTCATCATCATAATCAGAGCCAGATTCAGTATGCGCAGTATTGCCGTTTTGCCATCCTGAATATTGCCCGCTTGTCATTAAAAGAGTATCGATATTGTCACTTGCACTGTAATCTATTGTAATCTCCATGCCTTCATCAATAAAACCTAGGCTGACAACTTGGGTTGTTCCGGATGAGATGCTAAGATTGGTTGTATTTGCTTGACTTGGCAGCATAAATTGTGGTGAAATGATTGAAAATAAAATAATCATTACAACTAATTGGGATTTTCTCATAGGAAGAACTATTAATCGTTTATACAAAATGTTTTTTGCTTCGGTTTTTATCTTTTCAATTCAATTTATTCTATTAATTGATTTCGATTAATGATACTAGCGGACTTCGGTCCAAGTCCGCAAGCGGGGACCAATTATTCATCATTAACAACCTTAGAAAATCTGCTGAGAAAGTCCCATTGTAATTGATTTAGGTCGTAGAGTCCTTGATTTCCTAAGCAATTCCAAACATAATCTGAGTTGCATTGGTCTTTTCCGTATAGATTGTGACCTCCAGCATGCACGGTAATTAGCGCGACCTCAGAATCGTTACCACATTCGGTGAAGCCCTGTATGCTGTAGATGGTTCCAGGCTCATTACGGTCAGGCAAAGAACTCTCACAGTCATTGTAATTAGCCCAATCATACATATTCTCTACTGCGCCGGTTTGCATCGATTCTAGATTACGTCGATTTTCATCAACTAAACCCCAATTAATGGTATTTGTATACTGAGTATTTTCATCGAGAAAGCCATGTATCTCCATCACTGGTATGGGTGAATATCCTTCCGCCTCATGGAAACTGAGGTATCCCGAGGTGCAGGCTACTGCAGTGATTACATCGCTCGCTTCCAATGCCATTCGTTGTGCCATCATACAACCATTGGACCATCCGGTCAGGTAGACTCTATTTTCATCAATAGGATAGCGTTCAAGCGTCAGTCTAATCACTTCTCGGAGATATCCAACATCGTCGATTTCAAAGGCGAGTGCATCCCCGCAACAATATCCTGCATTCCAAGCCTCTTCGTTACCACCCATGTCGAGGGTAGAATTAGCCACGATTATTCCTTCAGCGTGAACAACTATCGCACCTACATTGTCCGCAAACTGTGCAACCTCAGTGTGATCGCGCGTCTCAAATGCGGATGCTGCCCATCCATGTAACTCAACGATAAGTGGCGCTCGTGATGTTTCATTGATTGATTCAGGGATGTGAGTGATGAAACAACGATTCCAATTATCATAATCAAAGCACTCATACACGTCTGGATCAGGGCGGTCAAAACCGTTCTTGTCATCGCTCTCAAGAATACCATTTCCGCCCGCAGAATTTGTTTGAGATATACAACCCTGTAGAGTAAATAGAATTAACACGAATATTGCAAATGCAGTATTCATGTTACGGGGCATGAATATTCCAAGTATGAGTATTACATTACTATTTTCATTGGTTCAGGATTGAGTTTGTCGGCGAAGTAGCCCTCGTCAACAGTTTACGCAGACGAATCAATAGATTGCTTCTGGTGTTTGTGAACTACTGTCGACACTGGGTTGATTAGCCAAGTAACCTACACAGACTCGAAGGTGTATGGCGGCGATTATCGCCATGGCAATCTGTTCAAGTAGTGAAGTGAAGGTTGTCCAGGTGCCCAACACAGCTGATGTAATACCAAGCATTACCGCCGCAAATGAGCAGGCAGCAGCCAAAGTGATGGCTTGGGTTTCACGGTTTGGATTGTTTGCGAACTTTTGCATGGTGAGCAAAAATGCGCCAAACAATACCGGGAACAGTGCGGTGACAAACTGGGTGACAATGAAGAAAGCAGCACCTAATGCAAGCATGATGTAACCTGTGGTAATGGTAGATTTGAGTGCTCTTTCCATATTCATAATCATCACCTAGTAATGCAGTTTCAGATTTCATCCCTTTTATTGTTATGTTAACTTTCAAGTAACAACGGCTTTGGCTGGGGTTTCCTGAGAATCACCTCTGACCAACAGAGCACTGATTGCTAAACCTAGCGGCATGAGCATAACGCCAAAGAAAACCGCGCTGGCAGCAATCCAGCGTGGTGCTTTTTGCGCAAGGCAACGTTGCCAAATCCACCGCGTCACAAATATGTCACCTGCAACCATGTGAGCCCACGCAGCGGTTGCGCCAGGTCGACTGCCCATAATCGTCGCTAGTCCGTCGAGAATGCCGTCGGGATTTGCCGCATCTTTAGCTAGGTCGATCATTGCTTGTGGGTTGAGGACGGTTACTAACCACCAAACAATCAGTGGTCCGAGAAAAAACCACGGCCCTTTGAGAGCTTTTTTGGTCATCTCATGTTCGGGAAATACCAACATAGCAAACCAAAATGGTCCAACCCACATGGTTGAGAAAAAGAACGACAGATCATACAGGTCCATACATGTTGACTAGATTCTTGAGATATAGAGTATTGTTTGTTGATATGACGGTATGAACATCACGATTCTAATTAGATGCAAGTTTTGAGTCCGGATTTTAGATTATACTTTGGTTTCCAACCAAGTTTCTGTAGTTTCTTGGACGATATTTTACTCTTTTTAATCTGGCCAAATCGGTCCTCTACATGAACCATATTTGCTGTCTTGTTCATTAGTACGGCAATTAATTCAATTAGATCAATCACATTCATTTCCTCATCTGAAGATATGTTGTAGATGCCATTTTGCTGTGAATTCATTACCGTAATAATTCCCGATGCAATATCTTCGACATGAGTGTAGCATCTCGTTTGTAAACCGTTACCGTGGATGTGTATTTGCTCGTCATTTTTCAGCGCTTCAATGAATATACTGGTAGCCAAGCTTGAACGCATGTTGGGTCCGTAAAAGGTCGCTAGTCGGAGAATCGCGTGATTGCTTAACTTACCATGGAAGAGTTGCTCAGCTTCAGCCTTTGACTCAGCGTAAACCTCAGTTGGCGCTAGCGGTGATTCTTCTACACACACTGCAACTCCATTATTGCCGTAGGCACATACTGTCGAGGCGAATAACACTCTGATATCCAGTTCTTCAGCAATTCCAAGCAGGGATTTAGTAGCATTAATGTTGAGATTACGTGCCAGTTCTGGCTGATGTTCTGCTATGTATAAATCCGCAATTGCCGCCAGATGAATACAGACATCACAATCAGTCATCGCTGTGCGTAATTGGCTAACATCGAGGATATCATTACCATTGGCAATATCGTAACCAATCACTTCGTGAGCGTCATCGAGCAATTGCCTGCACAGCACTTTGCCAAGGAAACCCTCAGAACCGGTGACGAGAATCCGCATGGTGCATATCTACCGCAGGGTTTTTTTAAGCATTATAGCGACGCAGTAGTCAATTTTATATTCATTGATGTCAATTACCAATCATTGATATTGAATCATAAAAGAAGCATTCAATAGGTGCCTAATTTTCCCAAAGCCATGGAGTTTTGGCATAACCGTTGGCATACTCAACAAATTGGTTGGCATCGAGCAGTATACAATGACATGTTGCTCAAACACTGGCCGACAATTAATGCAGCTCAGAACGGTAAGGTAATGGTGCCATTGTGTGGAAAATCTCT